>JANXVK010000363.1 GCA_025351675.1 Rhizobacter sp. | reverse complement strand
GACGATGATGCGCTTGGACGCTGTACAGGCCTGCCCCGCATTGCCCATGCGGCCGCTGACGGCATGTTTGACGGCCTTTTCGAGGTCTGCATCGTCCAGCACGATGAAGGCGTCGCTGCCACCGAGTTCTAGCGTGGTCTTCTTCAGATTCTTGCCTGCTCGGGCCGCGACCACCGCCCCCGCGCCTTCGCTGCCGGTCAGCGCGACGCCGCGCACACGGTCGTCATCGATGATGCGGCCGATCTGATCCTTGGAGACGAACAGGTTGGTGTAGGCGCCGGGGGGTACGCCGGCGTCCGACAGCAGCCCTTCGAAGGCCAGTGCGCACTGCGGCACGTTGGACGCATGCTTGACCAGCACGACATTGCCGGCCATCAGGTTGGGAGCTGCGAAGCGCACCAGCTGGTAGTACGGATAATTCCAGGGCTCGACACCAAAAAGGACGCCCAGCGGGCTGCTCTCGACTGTCGCCTCGCCCCGGTTCGGCGCCAGCTGCTCGGGCGCCAGGAATGCCTCGGCGTGATCGGCGTAGTAATCAAGGATGGCCGCGCACAGCGCGACCTCGCCCTGGCTCTGAGCGATCAGCTTGCCCATCTCGAGGCTGATCAACTCTGCGAAGCCCTGCGAGCGTTCACGCATGGTGCTTGCCGCGCGCTTGAGGATCGCCTTGCGCTCCTCAAAGCTCGTCTTGCGCCAGTGGTTGCGAAAGCAGTCGTCGGCGGCCTTGATGCTGGCCTCGAGCTGTGCGTCACTGATCTCGTCGAAGATTTTGCCAACTTCTCCGTTGTAGGGATTCGTGGTCTGGTAAGCCATGCGATGCTTTCTGGTGTGAGTGGCGGGAGGCCGCGGCAATGGCCGCGTGCCTGTCTGTCGTCAGCGCTGCTTGAGCTTGTCCAGCAGCGAGACGGCTGCGGCTTCGGACGAAGCCGGGTTCTGACCGGTGATCAGCAGCCCATCGCGCACCACATGCGGCTGCCAGTCGGCCGCCTTGCTGTAGTGACCGCCCTTCTCGATCAGCATGTCCTCGACGAGGAAAGGCACGATGGCGCTCAACTGCACTGCCGTCTCTTCGCTGTTGGTGAAGCCGGTGACCTTGCGGCCCTTGACCAGAGGCGAGCCGTCCCCCCCGCGGACCTGGCGCAGCACCGCCGGCGCGTGGCAGACGGCGGCCACCGGCTTGCCCGCGGCGATCATCGCCTCGATCAGGCGGATCGAGTTCTTGTCCTCCGCCAAGTCCCACAAGGGGCCGTGACCACCCGGGTAGAAGACGGCATCGAAGCCGTCCCCCGAGACATCAGCGAGCTTGTCGGTGTGCGCCAGCGCGGACTGAGCCGCGTCGTCGGCCTTGAAGCGCCGCGTCGAGTCGGTCTGCGCGTCGGGCTCGTCGCTCTTCGGGTCCAGCGGCGGCTGCCCACCCTTGGGCGAGACGAGCGTGACCTGCGCGCCGGCGTCGGTGAAAACGTAGTACGGCGCAGCGAACTCCTCGAGCCAGAAACCGGTCTTGCGGCCGGTGTCGCCCAGCTTGTCGTGCGAGCTCAAGACCATCAGGATGTTCATGTCTTCTCCTTGTCGGGGGGTGAAGCCGCCGGGCGCGGTTGTCACGCGGGGCGGCACGAGATGTTGAGTCAGCCAACCATGGCGGCGCTACAAGTCACGGCGCATCAACGTGCCCGGACAACCAACAGGCAACGTTAGTCCGACCCTCCTGCAGGCGGAAGGCGACAACCGCTGACCTCCTTGTCGGACAAGGTGTCGTCTGACGTGGCGCAGCCCGAAGCTTGGGCACTTGCCCCGGGCGAGTCGGCATTCACGCAAGACTTCCGACTCGGCGAACGGCACGTCGTTGACGACCAAGTCAGGGCAAGCACCGGTGCCCCGCTGGGTGTTGCGAGGGATGACTTCGAACGCCTGAACCGGACGGTCATGAGTGTCCGCTTCTGGCCGGTACCGGGTCCTCCTTGTGATCGCCGCGAGCTGACCTTGGCCTGCCGGGACCACGCTGCGAAAGTCAGCTTGCTGGCGCGGCCTCGTACGCCCGCTGCCGGCCATGAGCAGTCGTCTCGCCGCGTACCGCCAAGCAGTCGCTCAACGGCGCGACAAGCTTTCACAGTCCATTGAGGAAGTCAATCAAGAGCGAGCTGACTGCGTGCGCACCCTCGCGCTGGATCCAGTTCAGGTGCTCGATTCCTGCATCCGCTGGTACAACGAAAAGCGAATCAAGGTCTCTCTTGGCTCTCTCAGCCCGCTCAAATACCGAGAGAGCCTCGGCATGGCGGCATAACCCAATCCAAGATTTTGTCCGCACCCCCGATGGGCTTCTTTGTCAGGATATGAAGATGCTGGACCTCGTGCAAGGCGACGGCGAAACCGCCATCAGCCCGCCGCCAGCAGGCGGCGCAGCTTGATGAACGCCAATCCAGCCATCACCGCGTCGTTCAGCGCATCGTGTGCGCCGCGCAGCGGCAGATCGAGCGCGTTCATCATGGTCGCGAAGCGCAGGTCGATGGTGCCGCCGCGCTGGTGCGCCGGCAACTGGCGGTTCTTGAAGTCGTAATACATCGCGGAGACTTCGATCTTTGGTTGCGGCAGGCGCACGCCCAGCAGCGGCCAGATTTCGCGATTGAGCATGGCCACGTCGAACTCGAGGAAATAGCCGACAAGCGGGCGGCTGCCGACGAACTCGAGCAGCCGACGCATCGCCTGTGCTGGGTCTATGCCCAAGGCAACATCGCTCTCGCGCAGTTTGTGCACCCGCACGCTGTCAGCGTTCAGCGCACGTTCGGGGCGCACCAGCAGCTCCAGCCGCTGACTCGTCAACAGGAGGTTGCCGACGATGCGCACCGCGCCAATCGAGATGATCCGGTCGCGTTGCACGTCCAGTCCGGTGGACTCGCAGTCCAACGCCACCCATTCGCCATCCGGCGGCGGCTCATAGAGAAATGCAAAGTTCGGGTCGGCCAGGTGATAAAGCATCCAGGCGCGGTGCACCGCAGCGAGCCAGCGTGGGCGCATACCGGCCGGCGTTATGCCGCCTCCAGATGGAACTGGTGCCGCACCAAGACCTTGAAGCGCTTGACCACGGCGAGCGCGTCCTTGAGAAGGTCGCGTTCCAGGCTGCTCAGCCGGTCTGCCGCAACGCCGCCGCTTGCGGGTCGCCCTGTGTCCAGTTCGGCGAGGCCGGCCCTGAGCTTGAGGGACATCAGGAAGTGCAGGCTGTCGGCCAGGTCGGTCGCGAAACCGGCCTGCAGGCGGCCCCCGGCCACCAGCGCGTCGAGCCGCGTGACCGTGCCGGTGGCTCGCACCTGGTCGCGAAGCGCCAGGCTTCGCACGCCGTGCACGATCGGGAAGATGCCGCCTTTCTTCAGGTCGAGCATCGGCTTGCCATGCTCGCCAATCAACAGCAGCCGATTCCACCATCCGGCGGACTCATCGGGGAACGAATCGACCGCCGCGGCAAAGCGGCCGAGCAGTGCATCATCGGCCGAGACCAGCCCATCAGATTCGGCCCGCACCCGCGCCAGCAGCGTCGCATCGCCGGCCACCGCATGCGCATCGATGAAGATCGCCAACGCCATCAGTCCCTCGGGCTCGGGCCGCAGCAGCCAGTGACGCACAGCGGCAGAGAAGTCGCTTTCGCTGCGCCGCCACGACGGGTTGCTCACCATGATGCCGCCTGGGCAGTCGGGGTAGCCGAAGTCGCGCAGTGCGGCGGAGAAACGTTGGCACGCCTGCTCCACTTCGACCGAGCCAACTGCCGTGCCGTCCCGAACGATCAGGCCGTTGTCCTGGTCGGTTTTGAGCAATTGTTCACCGCGCCCTTCGCTGCCCATCACAAACAGGCAACTGTCGGCCAGCAGGGCCGGTGACGCAATCAGCTTCCAGGCGCGCTCGAACAGCTTGGCGTTCAGCGCCTGCACCAGCTTGCCGATCTGGCTGACCTTGGTGCCGCCGCGATAAAGCAGGGCAACGAAGCGGGTGATGCGCTGCGCAGCCAAACGCAGTGCATCGAGGTCACGCGCCTGCGCGATCTGCACGGCGATCACATACGAGTGGTTTGACAGGAAGCTCAACAGGTCGAGCTGCTCCAGCAGCCCGACGATGAGCTCGCCGTCGGCGACGACCAGACGGTGCACCTGATGCTCAATCATCAACGCCAACGCGTCGAACAGCGGCGCTTCGGGTGAAATGGTCACCAGCTTGAAAGTCGCCAACTCGCGCACCGGCAGCGTCGCGAGCGGCCGGCCGTCAACGATGGCGCGCTGCAAGCCGGTGTTGGTGAAGATGCCCAGCCGCTCGCTGTCGCGCACCAGCACGCTGCTGCTATGTTGGGCCTGCATCACCGCGGCGACAGCGACGATGTCGGTGCCGCCGTCGACCACCTGTGCCGGGCGCAGGAAGGCTTCGGCTACGCGCGACATCGTCAGCGCCTGCATCTCGCGCTGGCTGTGGCGCTGCGCTAGCGCACCGAGCTTGATCGACAGGTCCGAGAACAGCAGCGCGCCGAAGGTGGCGTTGCGAGAGATCAACTCGTTGACGGCAGCCTTCTCCAGTTGATAGGCCACCACCTCCTCGGCAGCGATGAAGCGACTGCTGACCCGGCCGGCCACCAGCGAGCGGCCATCGAAACAGTCGCTCGGGCCAAAGGTGGCTACCGGCTCGTCGCCGTCGAGCTGCGTGACATGGCCCTTGATGACGACGAAGAGGTGCGACGGCTCGATGCCCGGGTCGAGGAGCGTCTCGTCGGCGCGGAAGTAGGCGATGTCGACGCTGTCGCGCACGATGCGCTGTTCGTTGGCGTCGAGGCAGTCGAACGGCGAAGCCGAGAAGTCGAACGCGTTGGGCATGACACATCATGATGCAGCTGCTGAGAAAGGCAAATGACCCACCGAACTCAACCCGCACCGATCCCCCCGAGCGCGCGCTGGTGGCCACGCCGCTCGCCTTCGCGCTGGCTACACGGTGCGCCTGCGGGTGGCGAGTGCGGGGGCGTGGCGACCGGTGTCGCCGAGCATGCGCCGTCAGGCCGGCGCGGCTCCCATACCAGCGGATCCAGACCACCGCCTCGCTCGGCCTGCTGCTCTTCGTGCTGCTTGCCATCGGCTTGTGGGCGCGCCTGAGCATGCAGGAATCTTCGCTGATCAAGCGCCTGAAACCGGCCAGTGCGCATCTCGCGCCGCTGACCCACGCGTCATTTCGGAGTGCGAACGGGTGCCAAAGTCAATTGGGAAGTTCGCGAATTCAGTGCCCTTCCGGAAGGGGCACACTGAAGCTTGAAAGACGCACACGCGCCTTCAGCCGACCTTCCACCTGGAATCTTCGAGGAGAGGTGCATGAGCAGCAGCAGCCCTTACCCGCCGCCGGACAGTTTGGTGAAGGGTGCGGTCGTGTCGGGAATGGCGGCCTACCGCGAACTGGTGGCCGAGGCCGACGCCGACCACAACGCCTACTGGTCGCGCCTGGCCCGCGAGTTCGTCAGCTGGAAGATGCCGTTCACGAAGGGGCTGGATGACAGTCAGGCGCCGTTCTTCAAGTGGTTCGAGGACGGCACGCTGAACGTGTCGTACAACTGCTTGGACCGCCAAGTCGAGCGCGGCCTCGGCGACAAGACGGCCCTCGTCTTCGAGGCCGACGACGGCCAGGTCACGCGGGTCAGTTACGCCGAGTTGCTGGCCCGGACCTGCCGACTGGCAAATGCACTGCGCGCGCGAGGCGTGCAGCGCGGCGACCGTGTCGTTCTCTACATGTCGATGAGCGTCGAGGGCGTCGTCGCGATGCAGGCCTGTGCGCGTATCGGCGCGCCGCATTCGGTGGTCTTCGGCGGCTTTTCGGCACAAAGCCTGCGCGACCGCATCGAGGGTGCCGGCGCGGTGATGGTGATCACCGCCGACGAGCAACTGCGAGGCGGCAAGGCGCTGCCGCTGAAGGCCATCGTCGACGAAGCGGTTGCGCTGGGTGGGTGCGAGACGGTGAAGGACGTCATCGTCTATCGCCGCACAGGCGGGGCCATCGCCTGGGACCCGTCGCGCGACCGCTGGCTGCACGATGAAACGCAGGCGCAGGGCACCGGCTGCGAGCCCGAGTGGGTCGGCGCCGAGCATCCGCTGTTTCTGCTCTACACCAGCGGCTCGACCGGCAAGCCGAAGGGTGTTCAGCACAGCAGTGGCGGTTACCTGCTCCATGCGGCCCTGACGACCCAGTGGACTTTCGACCTCAAACCCGACGATGTGTTCTGGTGTACGGCGGACATTGGCTGGGTCACCGGCCACACCTACATCGCCTATGGCCCGCTGGCCCTGGGAGCTACCCAGGTGGTGTTTGAAGGCATCCCCACCTACCCCGATGGGGGCCGCTTCTGGCAGACCATCGAGAAGCACAAGGTGAGCGTGTTCTACACCGCGCCGACGGCGATTCGCTCGCTCATCAAGATCGCCGAGGGCAACGCGTCGGCGCACCCAAACCGATACGACCTGAGCAGCCTGCGCATCCTCGGAACCGTCGGCGAGCCGATCAACCCGGCCGCGTGGGAGTGGTATCACAAGCACATCGGCGGCGGGCGCTGCCCAATCGTCGATACCTTCTGGCAGACCGAATCCGGCGGCCACATGATCACGCCGCTGCCCGGCGCCACGCCGTTGGTGCCGGGCTCATGCACCTTGCCCTTTCCCGGCATCACAGCAGCCATCGTCGACGAAGCCGGCAACGACGTGCCCGACGGCCAAGGCGGCATTCTCGTGGTGAAGAAGCCTTGGCCGAGCATGATCCGCACCATTTGGGGCGAGCCCGAACGCTTCAAGTCGAGCTACTTTCCGGACGAGCTCAAGGGCTACTACTTGGCGGGCGACGGCGCCATCCGCGACAAGGACACCGGTTACTTCACGATCACCGGACGGATCGACGACGTGCTCAACGTCAGCGGCCACCGAATGGGCACGATGGAGATCGAGTCCGCGTTGGTGTCGCACACTGAACTGGTGGCTGAAGCGGCGGTGGTGGGCCGGCCCGACGAGACCACCGGCGAGGCGATCTGCGCCTTCGTGGTGCTGAAGCGGTCGCGACCAACTGGCGACGAGGCCAAAAGGATCGCCGCCGAGTTGCGACACTGGGTCGCAAAGGAGATCGGCCCCATCGCCAAGCCGAAGGACATCCGGTTCGGCGACAACCTGCCCAAGACACGCAGCGGCAAGATCATGCGCCGGCTGCTGCGGCAGGTTGCGAAGGGCGAGGCAGTGACGCAGGACACGAGCACGCTGGAAAATCCGGCAATCCTCGAGCAGCTGGCCGAGAAGAACTGAATCCCGGCGACTCGCCCGCAGGGCGCCCGAGGTCCAACGAGGAAACCCCCATGGACAATGACCTGACCCTACGCATCGCGAACCACCCGAGTTACAAGGAACTGAAAGCCAAGCGCACCAGCTTCGGCCTGCGGCTGACATTGGCGATGATGGTTGTCTACTACGGCTTCGTCCTGCTCGTGGCCTTCAACAAGCCGTTGCTCGCCACCCGGCTGGGCGACGGCGTGACCACGTATGCCATGCCGATCGGTTTCGGCGTCATCATCTTCACAATCATCATCACCGCCATTTACGTACGGCGCGCCAATCGCGAATACGACGACCTGGCCGAACAAATCAGCAAGGCGGTGCTGAAATGAGCCGCTTTCCCCTCTCCCTGCGCCAGTTGCTCACGCTGGCCGCGCTGTTCGGTGTGTCCGCCTCTGTCTGGGCTGCCGGCGCCGATATCGGTCAGACCGACAAGCAGCCGACCAACTGGACCGCGATCGGCATGTTTGCCGTTTTCGTGCTGTTCACCTTCGGCGTTACCAAATGGGCGGCCGCCAAAACAAAATCCGCAGCGGACTTTTACACCGGCGGCGGCGGCATCACCGGGTTCCAAAACGGCCTCGCGATTGCCGGCGATTACATGTCGGCGGCATCGTTCCTCGGCATCTCGGCGGCGGTGATGGTCGGCGGCTTCGATGGCCTGATCTTCTCGATCGGCTTTCTTGTCGGCTGGCCGGTCGTGACCTTCCTGCTCGCCGAGCGGTTGCGGAATCTCGGCAAGTTCACCTTCGCCGACGTTGTTTCCTTCCGCTTCGCGCAGACGCCGGTGCGTATCTTCGCGGCCTCCGGCACGCTGGTGGTGGTGGCCTTCTATCTGATCGCGCAGATGGTCGGCGCGGGGCAGTTGATCAAGCTGCTGTTCGGGCTGGAATACTGGATCGCGGTCGTGCTCGTCGGCTCGCTGATGATGGTGTACGTGCTCTTCGGCGGGATGACGGCGACCACCTGGGTGCAGATCATCAAGGCCGTTTTGCTGCTGGGCGGCGCGACGTTCATGGCCCTGATGGTCATGTCCTCGTTCGGCTTCAGTCCCGAGGCGATGTTCGCCAAGGCGGTCGAGGTCAAGACCGGCATCGCGGCGGCGGCCGGCAAGCCGCCGGCCGACGCCGCTGCCCAA
>JANXVK010000334.1 GCA_025351675.1 Rhizobacter sp. | reverse complement strand
CACGGCGACCAGTCCGTGGCTTCCAATTTCTCACCCAGGCGACCAAACCTGAGTGCTGTATTCCTTCAAATGTCAGGACTTTCGTTTCGGTCCCAACACCATGATCATCTGACGCCCCTCTAGCTTGGGCATGTGCTCGACCATCGCCACATCGGCCAACTCATCGCGGATGCGTTCCAGCATGCGCATGCCGATGTCCTGGTGGGTAATCTCACGACCGCGATACCGCAGTGTGACCTTGCCCTTGTCGCCGTCCTCTTCGATGAAGCGGCGCAGGTTGCGCATCTTGATCGTGTAGTCGCCTTCGTCGGTGCCCGGGCGGAACTTCACTTCCTTGACCTCGACCACCTTCTGCTTGCTCTTGGCTTCGGCCGCCTTCTTCTGCTCCTGGTACTTGAACTTGCCGTAGTCCATCAGGCGGCATACCGGCGGATCGGCCTGCGCGACGATCTCGACCAGATCGACGTCGGCTTCGCCCGCGAGACGCAACGCCTCGGTGATGCTCACGATGCCCAGCGGTTCGTTCTCAGGCCCGTTCAAACGGACTTCAAGCGCCATGATCTCGCGGTTGAGGCGGTGCTTGCGCTCTGCGTTCGGAGTACGGCGGTCAGCAAAAGTAGCGATGGTCAAAACCCTTCAATAGGCTCCAAGGCAGCGGAGCCCGACAAAAATGAATGTGCGGCCGGTTCACAGGCTTGCAACGCCACCGTAGTGGCATCAGCGCATGCTTTCACACGCGTTTTCAAGTTTTGTGGGCGATGTCAGCGGCGATCTTCTGCGCGAAGTCGGCCAGTGGCATCACACCGAGGTCTTGGTTGCCCCGGGCGCGCACCGCAACGGCCCCATTTGCCTTCTCCTTGTCACCCACGACAAGGATGTATGGAACCTTTTGCAAGGAATGCTCACGGATTTTATAGGTTATTTTCTCGTTGCGCAAATCGGACACTACCCTAAGTCCTTGTTTTTGCAGCGTTTTGACCACTTCCCGGGCGTAGTCGGCTTGCCCGTCGGTAATGTTCAGCACGCTGACCTGTACCGGCGCCAGCCAGGCCGGCAGCGCGCCGGCGTGGTGTTCGATCAGCATGCCGATGAAGCGCTCGAAGCTGCCGATGATCGCGCGGTGCAGCATCACCGGGTGGGCGCGGCCGCTCGTCTCGGTCACATATTCACCGCCGAGGCGCTCGGCCATGTTGAAGTCGACCTGCATCGTGCCGCACTGCCACTGCCGGCCGAGCGCGTCTTTCAGCGTGTACTCGATCTTCGGGCCGTAGAACGCCCCCTCGCCGGGGGCGACCTCGAACTCGCAGCCCGAACGGCGCAGCGATTCCATCACCGCGTGCTCGGCCTTGTCCCAAAGTGCATCGGAACCGATGCGGTGCTCGGGGCGCGTCGCGACCTTGTAGATGATCTCGCCGAAGCCGAAATCGGTGTAGACCGCCTGCAACTGCGCCGTGTAGGCCACGCACTCTTCGAGGATGTGGTCTTCGGTGCAGAAGATGTGGCCGTCGTCCTGCGTGAAGCCGCGCACGCGCATGATCCCGTGCATCGAGCCGCTCGGCTCGTTGCGGTGGCACTGGCCGAACTCGCCGTAGCGGATCGGCAGTTCGCGGTAACTGCGCATCTGCGACTTGAAGATCAGCACGTGGCCCGGGCAGTTCATCGGTTTCAGCGCGTACTCGCGCTTCTCCGACTCGGTCGTGAACATGTTGTCCCGGTAATTCTCCCAGTGGCCGGTCTTCTCCCACAGGCTCTTGTCGAGGATTTGCGGGCCCTTCACTTCCTGGTAGCCGCAGTCGCGGTAGACCTGCCGCATGTACTGCTCGACCTGCTGCCACAGTGCCCAGCCCTTCGGGTGCCAGAAGACGAGCCCCGGTGCGAACTCGTCGATGTGGAACAGGTCGAGCTCGCGCCCGAGCTTGCGGTGGTCGCGCTTCTCGGCTTCCTCCAGGCGGTGCAGGTGCTGCTGCAGCTCGTCCTTGGTCGCCCAAGCCGTGCCGTAGATGCGCTGCAGCATCTCATTGCGGTGGTCGCCGCGCCAGTAGGCACCGGCGAGCTTCATCAGCTTGAAGTGCTTGAGTTTGCCGGTGCTCGGCACGTGCGGGCCGCGGCACAGATCCTCGAACTTGCCTTCGCGATACAGCGATACGTCTTCGCCCGCCGGGATGCCCGCGATGATCTCCGCCTTGTAGTGTTCGCCGATGCTCTTGAAGTACGCGTCGGCCTCGTCGCGCGGCAGCACGCGGCGCTCGACCTTCTCGTCCTTGCGGGCGAGCTCGGTCATCTTCGCCTCGATCGCGACCAGGTCTTCGGGCGTGAACGGGCGCTTGTACGAGAAGTCGTAGAAGAAGCCGTTGTCGATCACCGGGCCGATCGTGACCTGCGCATCGGGGAACAGCTCCTTCACCGCATAGGCGAGCAGGTGCGCTGTCGAGTGGCGAATCACGTCGAGACCGGTCGGGTCCTTGTCGGTGATGATTGCCAGCGTCGAATCCTTCTCGATCAGATGGCTTGTGTCGACGACCTTGGCGAGTTCGCCCTGCCCCACGCGACCGGCAAGCGCCGCTTTCGCGAGACCGGCCCCGATCGACGCGGCGACTTCGGCCACCGTGATCGGGCCGGGGTACTCACGCTTGGAACCGTCGGGCAATTGAATCGAGATCATTGGAAACTCCAAAAAGCAAAAGGCGCGGACTGAGCCGCGCCTTGTTCGAGAAGGGAATGGAAATGGCAGGTCGAGACGCGCGGCCGACTAGACCTTCGTGAAGAAGGTGGTAGTTCGCGGTGTCATAACCATCATTGCCTTTCTGGTCCTTGTCGTTGTTAATGCAGCGATTCTAGCCGAGCGGGCTCAGAACGGCATCAGCGACACGTTCGCCGTGCGTTCGATCAGCCACACCACGCCGACGACGATCGCGGCGTACGAGCCGCCGCGAATCACCCAGCCGCTGTACTGCTGCCGCTCCCGCAGCATGAAGAGCAGCGCCGTCACGCACACGACAATCATCAACTGCCCGAGCTCGAGCCCTAGATTGAACTGGAACAAGGCCCACGCAAACTCGCCCGGCGGCAGGTTCAGTTCACCGAGCACGCCGGCGAAACCGAAGCCGTGGATCAGCCCGAAGAAGAACGTGACCACGACACGCCGCACCGGGAAGATAGGCCAGACATTGTCGAGCGCTGCGAGGATGATCGTCACCGCGATCGCCGGCTCGATGAACGACGGCGGCAGCGACACCAGCTTCAGCGCCGCCAGCCCGAGCGTGATCGAGTGCGCGACCGTGAACGCCGACACGATGCCGACCACCGGCCAGACCGCTTGCGAGAGTTTGTCGACCGGTCGCCAGCCTTCCGGCGTTCGCCTCATCACCGAGGGCAACAGCAGGCAGAGGAGGAACAGCACGTGGTCGTAGCCACCCAGGATGTGGCGGATACCCTCGCGCAGGAAGGCCCAGGTACCGGTCGGCGCCGCGTGCTCGGGCTCGGCTGCCGACGCGGCGCCGGCGACAGGTGCCGCAGCGATCCGGCCCGGGTCGAGCATGCTCAACACAAGCGGCTGCCCCGCGCGCTGCACCTTCGCGATGCCGCGGTGAGTCGGGTCGATCTCGCTGAACAGCGAGTAGCCGATCCTTGGCGCCGCCGTCACGACGCAGTCAGATGTCAGCATCAGCACCGCATACGCGCCGTCGTTGCGGCGTTCCAGCGCTTGGCCGCTCGGCCGCAGCACGCAGCTGTCGATCTTCAGACGCGGCAACGCGTACGCCTCGATGCGCGGCCACGCGCTTTTGACTTCGCCCCAAGTCAGCTGGCCGTCTTCATTGGTATCGAGGTCGAGGGCCGCGTCGAGGTCACGCAGCGCGATGTCCCAGCGCACCGCCGTGCCCTTCTCGCTGGCGTCGATCTGCAGGTACGAGTCGCTCGCCTTGTGCGCCTCGGCGAGACCGGCGAGCAGCAGCAGGCCGATGCAGATCAGCCAACGCGCCATCAGCGCCCTCACAGGATCGCCTTGATGCGCTGATCGACGAGCCCGATCTCGCCGGCGAGCCGCTTGGCAGCGTCGATGGCCGCCGGTCGACCGCTCGCGCGCGCCGCCTGCGCCAGCACGAACAGATCGAGCGGCTCGCGCTGGTGCGCGACGTTGCCGCGCGCGAGTTCGAGTGCACTCGCCGCATCGCCGTCGACCGCGAGCGCGAACATCGCCTGCTCGCGACCGTGGAACACCTTCGCGTCGGGCCGTTCGTTGGCCAGCGCGATGCGCTCGCGCATTTCGGCCACGTCGGCCGCGGCGGAAGCCACCCTCGCCTGCGTGCCGGCGATCGCCAGGCGCAGCAGCACGGCGTCGCTGCGGGCCTGACCTTTCAGCACCGTCAGCGCCTGCGCCGGGCGCTTCTGGTCGATCAGGAAGTCGGCATACGCCAGCGTCGTGTAGGGGTCGGGTTCGAGTTTCAAGGCGGCCTGAAACGCCGCCTCGGCGGCCGCCGCGCGACCGGCGCGCTGTTCGAGCTCGGCCAAGCTCGTCCCCAGCCACGCCCGCGTCGCGGTCGGCTGGCGCGCGTCGGCGAGCAACGCAGTGAAGGTGGTGCGGGCGCGATCCACGTCGCCGCGCAGGGCCAGGTTCTCGGCTTGGCAAGCGTCAGCGTGGAGCGCTGAACCGGCGCTCGCGACTTGGCGGCACGCGGTGTCGGAATCGGCGTAGCGGCCTTGCACGCGGCGCACGGTCGCGAGCGTGAGCCAAGCCTGCGGGCGCGGCACGCCCGGCCGCGCGAGCAGGCGCTGCAGGCTCGCCGCGGCGGCATCGAATTCGTGCAGGTACTGCTGCAGGTTCGCGCGCATCAGCAGCACGTCGTCCGGCATCGTGGCGTCGTCGCGCCAAGGCGCGATCGCCGACATCGCCATGCCGGCAAAGCGCGGATCGCCGAGTTCATGGGCCTGATCGAGATAGCGCTTGGCGGCTGCCAAGGCGAGCGTCGCGTCCCGCGGGGTCTGCGCCAGTTGCTGACGCACGCGGCGCGCTTCGGCGCGGCTCCCGGTGACGGCAGGCAGGGTCTCGATCACCTCGTCGTCGCGGGTCGGCGTGATTGGTGCGGCCTGCGCGGCCATCGCGGCGGCACAGGCCAGCGCGGCGATGACACGGTTCAGAAGCGGTCGAGTGAATCGCATGGTCTGCATCATTGAAAAAGGGTGACGGGCATTGTGCCCGTCACCCTTGTCGACACTGACGTCAGTTGACCGCCGTCGGTTCAGCCGCATCATCAGCGGGGGGCGTGACCGCGCTCACGTCGACCGGCTCGAGCGTGTCGGCCGACGCGGCGACCAACTGCTTCATGTAGTCGATGAAGCCGCTGGCCGACGCGCTCGCGCTGGCCGGTACCGACTCGGTCACCGGCGGAACATCGTCGTTACCGCCGCCGCAACCGGCCATGGCGGCCGCGGCACAAAGTGCGAGAACCCATGATTTCTTCATGTCATGCTCCTTGTGCAGGGCTTACTGGGCGCCCGGCAGTGCCGTGCCGAGGTACGGGAAGCCGGGCAGCAGCGGGCCAGCCGCCTTGACCTTCGGGCCAGCCTGGTCGACACCGTCGTGCAGACCGAACACGGCCGCGCCGAGCGGCACCGCGGAAGGCTTGCAGGTCGCGCCGAACTTGTACGTGTCGGCATTGCCGTTGGCCACGCACAGGCCGCCCATCACCGCGATCAACGAGATGTCAACCACGTCGTCGTTCGGGCGCCGGCCGTTCGGGTAGCCGGCCAGATCCTGCGGCGCGGGGCCGAGCAGGCCGCCGAGCAGACCGAGGCGGTTCTGGTTCGCGTACGCCGTTGCCGGGATGGCGGTGTTCAAGCGCAGCATTTCAGATGCAGTGACGGTCGCCTGCTGGTTCACGCCCTTGATGCCGGTCAGGAAGGTTGTGACCAGGTCGGTGCGCGGGAAGTTCGTCGGCGCGATGTTCGGGGTCGCCAGCGCGATCTCGAGCAGTGCCGGCAGCGTCGGATTGGTCACGTAGTTCGCGAACTGGGCGTCGTCCCTCGGCTTCGAGGCGTTGAACTTGTCCTTGTCGGGCAGGCCGATCACGACTTCGTTGACGAGCGGCATGCCGAGACGCGAGACCTGCGTCCACGCGCCACCGCCGATCGCGGCCGTCTGGTAGCCGCTCTTCGGCGCGGCGCTGAGCAGACCGCCTTGGCGCAGGCTGGCGGTGGTCCAGCCGCCGATGACCGGGTCGGCGCCGGCCGTCAGGCAGACGGTCGGCACTTCGATCGCCAGGCTGGTGACGTTCTTGTCCTGCAGCGAATCGGTGCCTGCGTCCTTGTTGGCAGGGTCGAGAAGAAACGCAGCCGATGCATGCACCAAGTCGAAGATCGTGCCGAGATTGACGGCGAACGGATCCTTGCGCTGGCCGACGAACAACTTGCCCGGCGCGGCGCAGCCCGGGATGTTGACGTTGTAGATGTGCTTGGCCGCATAGGCAGCGTAGTTGGGAATTGTCTTCGTGCCGATGTTGTCCGAGGGCTTGTCGAAGGTCGAGGAGCCGCCGGTGACGTTGGTCAGCGCGGCCTTCTGGCCGGTGCGGCGGTCGCCGCGCACGACGTTGACGGTGAAGCTCTCGTTGACGTTCAGCGTTGCGGCGTTCGGATCGGTCACAACGCCGAACTGGGTCAGCGGAATCGCCACGTCCTTGCCGCCGACCGACAGGGTCTTGCCCTTCAGCGTGTTCTTGAACTGGAACTGGAACGTGATGTGTTCCTTGCCGTCGCCGACATTGTCGACGTGGATTTCGTACAGCGCATTCGGGTCGAGCTTGAAGTAATTCGGGCCGCCATAGGCATCCTGCAGCGGCAGATAGTTGGCGATCAGCGTGACGAATCCGCCCCGGCCGGTTTCATAGCTGTTGAACATGTAGAAGTCGGTGCCGTCGACCTTCGGCGTCGTCGTGATCGATGGTGCTTCGCGGTGGCTCGAGGCTTGAGCCGGCAGCGTTGTCACGCCGTACAAGGCGCCGATCGCCGCGATCAGCGGCAGCAGACGGGTCGAACCCGGCCTGAGGTTGGAAGAAATCATGTTGTCATCCTTTGCATGAGGTCGTGAGGGCGCCCAAGCCCGTGCGGTGCCCGGGCTTGGGCGACTTTTTCGACGTTTTCAGGAACGAGCCTGTCGCGTCTGAAGCCCCTTACGCCCCGTCTTCAAAGCTGGATGCAAAGTTCCGCCAAGTTTTCATACTTCGCAAACCCCTGTGCCAAAAAGACACTCGGCCCACGGTGTCGGCCTGCTTCATGCGCTGCGCGAACTCGTGGCGCAGCTCGCGCCGCTTCCGCGCGGCGGCATCGCGGCGGCGCTGGTCGACCCTCTGCAGTTCGAGCGGCGGCACGGCCACCGGCTTTTTGTCGTCGCCCATCGCCACCATCGTGAAGAAGCAGCTGTTCGCATGCCGCACCGTCTGCGTCACGATGTTCCGGGTGACGACCGTGATGCCGATCTCCATCGAGGTCGTGCCGGTGAAGTTCACGCTCGCGAGGAACGTGACCAGCTCGCCGACGTGGGTCGGTTCGCGAAAGGTCACCTGGTCGACCGACAGCGTCACCACGCACGCTCGGCATAGCGGCTCACGATCACATCACAGAGCTGCGCGGTCTCGCGCGCGGACCGGCGTCGACGCTGAGGGTTGTCATCCATCTCACTCCAAGGGTGAGGCAGCCAGCCCGGCTGCGCACGCTGCTTCAGCGCTTCGGCTGCAGTCGCGCGAACGCGCCGGCCATCGCCGAGCCGCCGGCCTGCGGCGCGGCCGCACGATTTGGCTGACCAACGCGCTCGCCGCGCGCCGGCGCGCGATACGCGTTGCCGCGCTCGCCCGCCGGCACCGGCTTCGCGTCGAGCTTCATCGTCAGCGAGATTCGCTTGCGCGCGAGGTCGATTTCCAGCACCTTGACCTTGACGATGTCGCCGGTCTTGACGACCTCGCGCGCGTCGTTGACGAACTTGTTCGCGAGCTGGCTGACGTGGATCAGGCCGTCTTGATGCACGCCGAGATCGACAAACGCGCCGAACTGCGCGACGTTGCTGATCGTGCCTTCGAGCGTCATGCCGGCGACCAGGTCCTTGATGTCTTCGATGCCGTCGGCCAGGCGTGCGACCTTGAAGTCGGGGCGCGGGTCGCGGCCCGGTTTCTCGAGCTCGGTCAGCACGTCCTTCACGGTGATCGCGCCGAACTTCTCGTCGGCAAAGGCTTCGGGCTTCAGTGCGCGGATCACGTCGCTGCGGCCCATCACCTCGGCCGCCGGCTTGTTCACCGCAGCGAGCAGGCGTTCGACCAGCGGATAGGTCTCGGGGTGCACGCCCGATTCGTCGAGCGCGTTGTCGCCGCCGCGAATGCGCAGGAAACCGGCGCTCTGCTCGAAGGTCTTCGCGCCCAAGCCGCTCACGTCGAGCAGCTGCTTGCGGTTGCGGAAGGCGCCGTTCGCATCGCGCCAGCGCACGATGCTCGCGGCGACCGCGTTGCTCAGCCCCGAGACGCGCGACAGCAGCGGCGTCGACGCAGTGTTCAGGTCCACGCCGACCGAGTTCACGCAGTCTTCGATCACCGTGCCCAGGCTCTTCGCGAGCTCGCTCTGGTTCACGTCGTGCTGGTACTGGCCGACCCCGATGCTCTTCGGGTCGATCTTGACAAGCTCGGCGAGCGGGTCTTGCAAGCGCCGCGCGATGCTGACCGCACCGCGCAGGCTCACGTCGAGCTCAGGCAACTCCTTGCTCGCGTACTCGCTGGCCGAATACACCGACGCACCGGCCTCGCTGACGACGACCTTCTCGATCTTCGTGTCCGGTGAGATCTGATGGATGCGCTTGATCAGGTCACCGGCGAGTCTGTCGGTCTCGCGGCTGCCGGTGCCGTTGCCGATCGCGATCAGGTTCACCGCATGCGTGGCGCAGAGCAGGCCGAGGGTGTGCAGCGAGCCTTCCCAATCCTTGCGCGGCTCCAGCGGGTAGACGGTGTGCGTGGCGAGCACCTTGCCCGTGGCATCGACCACCGCCACCTTGCAGCCGGTGCGGATGCCCGGGTCGAGCCCCATCACGACGCGCGGGCCGGCGGGCGCGGCGAGCAGCAGGTCGCGCAGGTTCTCGGCGAACACCTTGATCGCGACCGCTTCGGCGTCTTCACGCAAGCGGGCAAACAGGTCACGCTCGAGGCTCAGGCTCAGCTTGACCTTCCAGGTCCAAGCGATCGACTTGCGGATCAGGTCATCGGCAGCGCGCTTGGCGTGGCTCCACTTCAGGTGGACGGCGATGTGCCCTTCGGCGATCACCGGCTTGCCGGGCACGATTTCTTCGTCGGTGACGAGCTTCGCGTCGAGCAGCTCCAGCGTGCGGCCGCGAAACACCGCGAGCGCGCGGTGCGAGGGCACGGTGCGGATCGGCTCAGCGTAGTCGAAGTAGTCGCGGAACTTCGCGGCATCGGGCTGCGTGCCGTCCTTGCCGCCCATCAGCTTGCTCTGGAACAGGGCCTCGCCCCACAGCCAGTCGCGCAGCTTGCGCACGAGCGCGGCGTCTTCAGCCCAGCGCTCGGAGAGGATGTCGCGCACGCCGTCGAGCACCGCGTGCGCATCGGCGAACCCGCCCTCGACGTTGACGAACTCGGCCGCTTCGTCCAGCGGTGTCAAAGTCGGGTCGGCGAACAGCCTGTCGGCCAGCGGCTCGATGCCGGCCTCGCGCGCGATCATCGCTTTGGTGCGCCGCTTCTGCTTGTACGGCAAGTACAGATCTTCGAGTTCCTGCTTGGTTGGCGCGGCGTCGATCGCGGCGCGCAGTGCCGGTGTCAGCTTGCCCTGCTCGTCGATGCTCTTCAGCACCGCCGTGCGGCGCTCTTCCAGCTCACGCAGGTACGACAGGCGCGCCTCGAGCTCGCGCAACTGAATGTCATCGAGGTTGTCGGTCGCTTCTTTGCGGTAGCGGGCGATGAACGGGACGGTGGCGCCGCCATCGAGCAACCCGACGGCTGCGTCCACCTGAGCCGGCCGAACCTTCAGTTCGGCGGCGATCTGCAGAAGAATCTTGTCCAAGGGATAAGGCCGCGCGCATTCGGGCGCGGCAGGCAGCGAATCGAAGCGGCGCAGTGTGCCACAGGCACCCCCCACCGCTCCGCGCTGCCAGCGATCAGCGGGCGGGCGCTGCCGAGGCGGCCGGGGCCGGCTCGATCGTCACGGTCTCGCGCAGGATGCCGCCGCCCTTCACGCTGCCACTTTCGGTGCTGCTCGACGCGCCCTTGACGCGCGCCATGCAGTCGCGCTTGTCGGCGCCGGTCTGCACATCGCAACGCTCCCTCGCGTTCTTGCGCAGCTTGCCGTCGCCGTCGGCCAATTGGCCCTTCATCGCGGCGTCACGGGCGTTGACCGCTTCCTTCATGCAGGTGTCCTGGGTTTGGCCGGATTGGCCGCTCAGGCAGCGCGCGCGCTCCTGTTCAAAGCGGGCCTGCTCTTCGATGGTCGGCGTCGCGGCGCTGGCGCAGGCACCTGACAGCGCGAGCACCGCGCCGGCGATGCAGCGAATCGAAAGAGAGAAAGTGTGCGAGTGGCGCATGGTCTGACCCCTGGGTTGAGACGATGCGTCACTCTAGGCACCGAGCGCGACGGCCTGAGTCGGACGAGTGCGCCAACGCGCCGGGCACGGCGCCACAGCGCCCGTAGGAAATGACCGACGCCGAAACGACAGCGGCCACCGGTCGCCCGGTGGCCGCTTCAGCGCGGGGGGGGAATGAACGTCAGGCGCGACGGCGGCGGCGTGCAACCAGGCCCATCACGCCGAGACCGGCAAGCATCAGCGCGTAGGTCTGCGGCTCAGGCACGGCACCGGCGACCAGATTGAAGTCGTCGAAGTAGGCCGGGCCGGTCGTGGTGCCGTACATCGAGAAGCCGGTCAAGCTCTTGCCGGGCGTCAGCTGGGAGGTGACGTTGGCGAAGGCCCAGTCGTTGCCGCTCAGCTCCAACAGACAGTCGGACGACGATCCATCGCTGTAGCTGAAGGTGATGCTGTCGAACGGGCCGCCGGCGCGCTTGACCCAGAACGACAGCTCGGTAATGTCGGCGACCGCCGTGGCGGTGAAGGTCTGGCCGACCTGTGCTTCCGAAAAGGCTGCAGCGGAGAAGGTGCCGGTGTGCGCCTGATCCGCGGTCACGGTCGGGCCGCTAGCGGTAGTCCAGCCGGTGAAGTTGCCGGTCTCGAACCCGGCGTTGGCAAACATGTTTTGAGCTTGCGCGGCGCCGCCGAACGCGAGCGCTGCTGCGAAGGCCAGCGTGTGGACTGGGTTGCTTTTCATTGGGGTCCTTTTGATCTTGCTGTGACTGCGTCCGCCCGACGGGCTTGATCTGGCGCCAGTCTATGGCTGCGCGCCAGCCGGGTCACCCCTTGATCAGGGGTGCGCGCAACGCCTCATTCGTCACCCTAGCGTGGTGCCGCATCAGCGCGCGCGCCGCGGCTGCCCCGCTGGCCATCGACGCGGTCAGCAGATAGCCGCCCGTCGGTGCTTCCCAGTCGAGCATCTCGCCGGCGCAGAACACGCCGGGCAGCGCGCGCAGCATCAGGCCGTCGTCCATCGCCTCGAAGCGCACGCCGCCGGCGCTGCTGATCGCCTCATCGAGCGGGCGCGTCGCCGTGAGG
>JANXVK010000315.1 GCA_025351675.1 Rhizobacter sp. | reverse complement strand
CGGCCGGTAGGCCTGCATGCCGCCCGGGTTGTCGCCGGCGACGCGCGCGAGCATCTCGCGCACCATCGACGAATCCCAGCTCTTGCTCATCAGCGCGGCCTTTGCGACCGGCGGTGTCGGCGAGGCCTTGATGGTCGCGATGAACTCGTCGATGTTGGCGAGCGCGACCGCCAAGCCTTCGAGCACGTGGCCGCGTTCGCGCGCCTTGCGCAGTTCGAACACGGTGCGGCGGGTCACGACCTCGCGGCGGTGTTCGAGAAAGACCTCGATCAGGTCCTTCAGATTGCACAGCTTGGGTTGACCATCGATCAGCGCGACCATGTTCATGCCGAACGTGTCTTGCAGCTGCGTCTGCTTGTACAGGTTGTTCAGCACGACTTCGGGCACTTCGCCGCGCTTGAGTTCGATCACCAGACGCATGCCCGATTTGTCGGACTCGTCCTGGATGTGGCTGATGCCTTCGAGCTTCTTCTCGTGAACCAGCTCGGCCATGCGCTCCTGCAGCGTCTTCTTGTTCACCTGGTAGGGCAGCTCGTCGACGATGATCGATTGGCGCTGGCCCTTGTCGATGTCCTCGAAGTGAACCTTCGCGCGCATGATCACCTTGCCGCGGCCGGTGCGGTAGCCGTCGCGCACGCCCGAGAGGCCGTAGATGATGCCGGCGGTCGGGAAGTCGGGCGCCGGGATGATCTCCATCAGCTCGTCGATGGTCGCGCCGGGGTTCTTCAGCAGGTGGTGACAGGCGTCGACGACCTCGTTCAGGTTGTGCGGCGGAATGTTCGTCGCCATGCCCACCGCGATGCCGCCCGAGCCATTGACCAGCAGGTTCGGCAGCCGACTCGGCATCACCAACGGTTCTCTTTCCGAACCGTCGTAGTTCGGACCGAAGTCGACCGTCTCCTTGTCGAGATCGGCGAGCATCTCGTGGGCGATTTTGGCGAGGCGGATTTCGGTGTAGCGCATCGCCGCGGCGTTGTCGCCGTCGACCGAACCGAAGTTGCCTTGGCCATCGACCAGCATGTGGCGCAACGAGAAGTCTTGCGCCATGCGCACGATCGTGTCGTAGACCGACTGGTCGCCATGCGGATGGTATTTGCCGATCACGTCGCCGACGATGCGGGCCGACTTCTTGTACGGGCGGTTCCAGTCGTTGTTCAGCTCGTGCATCGCAAACAGTGCACGCCGATGCACCGGTTTGAGGCCATCGCGCGCATCGGGCAGAGCGCGCCCCACGATCACGCTCATCGCGTAATCGAGGTACGACCGCCGCATTTCCTCTTCGAGGCTGATGGGCAGGGTTTCCTTGGCGAACTGGGTCATGCGTTGTTTTCTTGGAAGCCGGGAAGGTCAGTGCGCTTGAACAAGCGCACAGTGCAGCTTCTGATTGTAATTGGCGTTCCTTGTCGCGCTGATGCAACAACGACGGGCCTCGGCGCCTGCCGCGAGGCCAAAAAACAGGTTGCGCGAAAGCCCTATGGCAGAATCGCTCGGTCGGTGGTCAGCGCCCGGGTACGTGTTCAACGCACGGGGGTTTACCAGTACTTTCCGATTCCGGTTCGGACGTTTTGCAGAACACTACTGCGCCTTCCCTCGAGAGGAGAATCATGAAGAAACTGAACAAGGTGGCGTCGCTCTTTGCAACCGCTGCCCTCGCAACTTCCATGTCTGGCGCGTTTGCGCAGACGGTTGACAACTGGGTCAACGGCAGCGGCGACCTTCCTTGGAAGAACGGCACCAACGAGCTGTGCTGGCGCGATGGCTCTTGGACTCCCGCTACTGCAATCGCCGAGTGCGATGGCGCGCTGAAGATGGCTGCGCCGGCTCCTGCCCCGGCACCTGCCCCGGCGGCTGCTCCGGCACCCGCACCTGCACCTGCTCCGGTCGCCCCGGTTGCTCGCCCGGCTCCGGTCAGCGAAAAGGTCACTTTCGCTGCCGATGCGTTCTTCGACTTCGACAAGTCGGTGCTGAAGCCGGAAGGCAAGGCCAAGTTGGACGATCTGGTCAGCAAGATGGGTGGTATCAACCTCGAAGTCATCATCGCTGTCGGTCACACCGACTCGGTCGGCTCCGATGCCTACAACCAGAAGCTGTCGGTCCGTCGCTCGGAAGCCGTCAAGGCCTATCTGGTCACGAAGGGTGTCGAGAAGAACCGCGTGTACACCGAAGGCAAGGGCGAGAAGCAGCCGGTCGCCGACAACAAGACCGGCGAAGGCCGCGCGAAGAACCGTCGCGTGGAAATTGAAGTCGTGGGCACCCGCGGCAAGTAAGAATCAGCCCGGATCCACTCGGGTTCGCTGTATTCAAAGCCCCGCCTTGGCGGGGCTTTTCGTTTTTCGGTTGGCTTGTCACCGCCCGATTTGAGTGCGCGCCTCGGGCGCTCCCTGCAACGGTGCACCGCGCATTCGCTACCATCGCGTCATGACCAATGTCGACCCGCAAGAGCTCGCCAAGTTCAGCGAACTCGCCCACCGCTGGTGGGACACCGAGAGCGAGTTCCGCCCGCTCCACCAGATCAACCCGCTGCGCCTCGACTGGATCGACCAACACGCGAAGCTAAAGGGCACGCGCGTGCTCGACGTCGGCTGCGGCGGTGGCATCCTCTCCGACTCGATGGCGCTGCGGGGCGCGAGCGTGCTCGGCATCGATCTCGCCTCGAAGCCGTTGAAAGTCGCGCAACTGCACGCGCTCGAAGCCGGCACCGAGAACGTCACGTACCGCGAGGTCGCCGCCGAGGCGCTCGCGGCCGAGGCGCCGGCCAGCTTCGATACCGTCACCTGCATGGAGATGCTCGAACACGTGCCTGACCCGTCTTCAATCGTGCAGGCCTGCGCCACTCTCGTGAAGCCGGGCGGCTGGGTGTTCTTCTCGACCATCAACCGCAACGCCAAGGCCTTCCTGTTCGCGATCGTCGGCGCCGAGCACGTGCTGCAGTTGCTGCCGAAGGGCACGCACGAGTACGCACGCTTCATCCGCCCGAGCAAGCTCGCGCAGTGGTGCCGCAACGCCGGCTTGGAACTCACCGACACGCGCGGCATGGAATACAACCCACTCACGAAGCGCTACTGGTTCTCGGGTGACACCAGCGTGAACTACCTGATCGCATGCCGACGGCCGGCATGACGCGCCGCGTGCGGGCCGTGCTGTTCGACCTCGACGGCACGCTGATCGACTCGGCCCCCGATCTTGCCGGCGCCGGCAACGACATGCGCATCGCGCGCGGTCTCGCGCCGTACGCGCTCGAACACTTCCGGCCGATGGTCGGCGCTGGCGCGCGCGGCATGATCGGTCGTGCGTTCGATGTCGGGCCGGAGCACGAGACCTTCACCGCGCTGCGCGACGAGTTCCTGCAACGCTACGAAGCCCGCATGACGCAGGAGACGCGGCTGTTCCCGCGGATACAGCCGATGCTCGACGCACTGCTGGCGCACGCCGTGCCTTGGGGCATCGTCACGAACAAGGCGACGCGCTTCAGCGACCCGCTGGTGCGCGCGCTCGGCCTGCTGCCGCCGGCCGCCGCACTCGTGTGCGGGGACACCACGCCACACGCCAAGCCGCACCCCGAGCCGCTGCTCGAAGCCGCGCGCCGCATCGGCGTGACAGCGGCCGACTGCGTCTACGTCGGCGACGACCTGCGCGACGTGCAGGCCGGCCGCGCCGCCGGCATGATGACCGTCGCAGTCGCCTGGGGCTACCTCGGCGACGGCGTTCCCGTGGAGGCTTGGGGTGCCGACCATCTCGCGCAGACGCCGAATGATCTCTTGAAGCTGTTGCGAATGGCCTAAACTATCTGCTCTGGGGCTGACCTGGCTTCGACGAAGGTACGGAGCTGGAACAGGGCACGCCGAGCACCAGTTCGCTCGTAAAACCACTGGAAACAAAGTAACTGCGAACGATCAAACGTACGCCCTCGCCGCTTAAAACCGGTGAGCTTCGCAACAGTTGGCCGATGGGCTGGGTCTGAGGGGTAACCTGAAAGGCTGCGAAGTCATACACATTGGCTCGTCCTGAGTTGGGTCACTCTTCACAGGACTAAATCTAGTGAATCGAAAAGTGGGTAGCGTGCTGCTGCGCGATCCACCGATCCAAAACCAAATCAGTCAGCTAAGCGTGTAGATCTGCCCGGCGAAGGTTTTCGGACGGGGGTTCGATTCCCCCCAGCTCCACCAATCAAGGTTCCCAGAAGTTCCGAGAAGTACCAAAAACCCCTAGAGAATCAACGCTCTAGGGGTTTTTTCATGCCTGAATGGGCCGGAGAGGGCCGTAGACATCCGGGGGCATGTGGGGGCATAGTTGGGGGCATGA
>JANXVK010000281.1 GCA_025351675.1 Rhizobacter sp. | reverse complement strand
CGGATGCTGGCCTTGATCTTCTCGACCTTGTCGATCAACGCACCAACGGTTTGCGTCTTGTCCAGCGCGGCGCGCTTGCCCGGACGCATCGCGATATGCCACTTCACACGGGCTCGCGCATCGGGGCGCTTGTGCGCCCCTTGGTAGCCGGCGTCACCGAACGCATCGGTCTCCTAACCGTGCAGCAGCGCGTTGGCTTCGGTCACATCGTTGGCGTTGGCCGCCGTGGCCTTGACGGTGTGCACCAAGCCGGACTTAGCGTCAATGCCGATGTGCGCCTTCATGTCGAAGTACCGCTGGTTGCCCTTCCTGGTTTGATGCATCTCCGGGTCAGGCCCGCCCGAGGCGTTCTTGGTCGAACTGGGCGCGCCGATCAGCGTGGCATCGACCACTGTGCCGGCGCGCAGCAAGTCGTTGATCAGCGCCAGCATCTGCGCTCATTGATGCCCTTGTGGTGTGTAGAACTCACCGGGCGAACACGAATCCTCCAGTCCCACAAATGGGATCGCGGATCGTGTACGCATGCATTGTCTGCCGTGGAAAGTAGGCGACGCTTCGGCGTTATGGCCCCTTTGGTGCTGCCAGCACCTTGGGGGCTTTCCTCTTGTCAGCATCGCCCCGATGACTGCTGATTGATACCCGTGAGAGCTTTCCGTGTCGGGGGTGTTTGGGTGGGATGCAACTCAGTTTAACGACGTTGCTGAATCAAGTAAAAGGTTCAAGACCACCAATCTCGGCGTGGGCCCATACATGTATGGCCAACAACAAAAGCCTTCGCTTCCAGCGAGCCCTAAAGTCAGGCCACTTGCTTGAAGCGCCCCAAGACCACCTTGCCGGTGGTCATCAGTTGCTCGATGAAGTCCGCCCAGAATTGCAGCATCTCTTGCCGCTTCGGCGCGTACTCAGCGCGGTTGTAGACACCGCGCACACCGCTGATGGTGTGATTCAGCGCCTTCTCTTCCACGTCCGAAGCCCAGCCGTTTTCATGCAGCAGGGTTGAAGCGGTACGGCGCAGGTCGTGCACGGTGAAGGCAGGTATGTCTTGCCCTTGCAGAGCCACCTTCAACGCAGTATTGATCGCGTTGTGCGCGAAGGGCTTGATGAGGCTTCCACGCCCCGGCATGACGAGCGCACTGCCGCCAGCCAAGGTTTGCAGTTCCGTGAACAGCGCCAGCGATTGACGCGACAGGAACACGATGTGCGGCTTCCCGGTCTTGGAATGTTTCGCCGGAATGTGCCACTCGGCTTGCTCGAAATCCACATGCTCCCAGCGGGCGAGCAGCAGTTCAGACTTGCGCACCATCGTCAGCAGGATCAGGTGCAGGCCGATCTTGAATTGCCGCCGGATGTTGGACTCGAAAGCCGCCCTCAGGAACACGCGGATTTCTTCGGGCGACAGCGCCCGCTCGCGTGATTTCGCCTTGTGAACATGCCGCATCGGCAAGGCCAGTACGGGGTTGACCGGCGCAAGCCCGGCGGTCATGGCGAAATCGAACATGCGTTTGAGCACACCGCGGATCGCCAGCCGCCGCGTCGAAACCTTGATCCTTCTTGCGCCAGATGATCGCCCGCACGTCTTCTGTCGTCACGTCGCGCACCGGCTTCGTGCCGATGGCGGGCAGTATCGATTTGTCGAAGTAGCGACGCGGAATGCTCACGTTCTTGCGAACCTTCGCGACGATCTCGCGGAAGAAGCGTTCGCCGAAGTCAGCGACCGTGGTCGCGTCGGCCGCTGCCACCTTCGCCAGTTGCTTTTGCTGCGCCGGTGAGTGGCCCAGCGCCACAAGGGTCGCGCGCTCGTCGCGCAACCCGCGCGCCAGTTTCAGCGACAGCGCCGGGTAGAGGCCCAGCGTCACGCGCTCCTGTTTGCGGTTCAACCGATAGCGGTGGTGCCACAGCATTCCGCCCGTCGGGAACACCTCCAGCACCAGACCCTTTTCGTCGGTCACGGTGTAGCGCTTCGCCTTGGGTTTCAAGGCCTTGATCGCGGTGCCAGTCAGCGGCATGGGGTCGGCTCCGTGTACACATTGTCCGAACTGGGTGAGTACACCCGGCGCGTGTACCCGGACATGTACACGCCAGCCGTCGGCTTTTGCAGGGCGTGTGTGTACATTGCAGGAACAAAAAAGCCCGCTGCTACGGGGGCTTGCGAGCATTCTCTACATTTCATTGAACGCTCTAAAACGCGATGCTATTTCCCAATACAGAAGCGGCCGAAGATCTCGCCCAGCAAGTCGTCAGAGCTGAACGCCCCGGTGATCTCGCTCAAGCGCTCGTGGGCGAGGCGGAGCTCCTCGGCGAGCAGGTCGAGCGCTGCGTCGGCGCGCGCGGCGTGCGTCATTGCGCCGGCGAGGTGGGCGCGCGTTGCGCGCAAGGCCTGCACATGGCGCGTGCGCGCGATAAACAGACCCTCGGGTTGGGCGTGCCAACCGGCCAGCTCGAGCAGCCTGGCGCGCAGCGCGGCAAGGCCGGCGCCGGTGCGGGCCGAAAGTGCCAGGCCCGGCACGAGCGGTGCGGCCGGCACCGCGTCGGACTTGTTGAACACGTGCAGCAGCCGATCGCCGTTCAGCAACGCGAGCGCGAGCCGCGCTTCGATCTGCGCCTCGCCGGCGTCGTAGACCGGCTCGCCGACACGCGTGAGGTCGTGCATGAACAGCACCGCGTCGGCGCGCCCGATCTCGCTCCAGCTGCGCGCCACGCCGATGCGCTCGACTTCATCCAGCGAGTCGCGCAGGCCGGCGGTGTCGATGACGTGCACCGGCACGCCTTCGATCTGGATCGTGCCGCTGACGGTGTCGCGCGTGGTGCCCGCGATCGGCGTGACGATCGCGAGTTCGGCGCCCGCCAGCGCGTTCAGCAGCGAACTCTTGCCGACGTTCGGCTGGCCCGCGAGCACCACCGTGATGCCTTCGCGCAGCAGCGCGCCCTGGCGCGCCCGATCGAGCACCGCGTCGACCTGCGCCGCGATCGCCTGCAGCCTGCCGCGCGCATTCGCCTTTTCGAGAAAGTCGATTTCTTCTTCGGGGAAGTCCAGCGTCGACTCGACCAGCATGCGCAGGTCGATGAGCTTGTCGCGCAGTGCGTTGACCTCGTCGGAGAACGCGCCGGTCAGCGAGCGGCCAGCCGATCGCGCCGCGGCTTCGGTGCTGGCTTCGATCAGGTCGCTGACGGCTTCTGCCTGCGCGAGGTCGAGCTTGTCGTTCAGGAACGCGCGCTCGGTGAACTCACCAGGTTGCGCCAGGCGCAGGCCCGGCAAGTGCGCGTCGGCCAGTTCGAGGCAGCGTGCGAGCAGCAGCTGCAGCACGACCGGGCCGCCGTGGGCTTGCAGCTCCAGCACGGCTTCGCCGGTGTACGAGTGCGGCGACGGGAAGTGGATCGCCAAGCCGCGGTCGATCGGCGCACCGGTGGCGTCGTTGAACGCCAGGTAGGTCGCGTGCCGGGGCTGCAGCGAGCGCCCGAGCCACGCGACGGCGAACGCCGCGAGATCAGCCCCCGACACCCGCACGATCCCGACCGCGCCGCGCCCGCTCGCCGTCGCGACGGCGATGATCGGGTCGCGGTGGCGCGCCAGCATCGTGTGCCGAGGCCTACTTGCCGAGCACGCCCAGCCGCTTGTTGATCATGTACTGCTGCGCGATCGACAGGATGTTATTGGTGAGCCAGTACAGCACCAGGCCGGACGGGAACACGAAGAACATGACCGAGAAGATCAGTGGCATGAACCACATCATCTTGGCCTGCACCGGATCGGGTGGCGTCGGGTTGAG
>JANXVK010000276.1 GCA_025351675.1 Rhizobacter sp. | reverse complement strand
ATCGCGAAGGCGAACTCGACGCGGGCGAAAGAGGACTGACCATGCAGCCGCAACGCGTCCGCATCCCGAAGCGCGCCGTCCACGGCGTGCTCTTGCTCGACAAGCCGCTCGGCCTGTCGAGCAACGATGCGTTGCAGAAGGCGAAGCGGCTCTATCGCGCGGAGAAGGCCGGCCACACCGGCACGCTCGACCCGCTCGCGACCGGCCTGCTGCCGCTGTGCTTCGGCGCGGCGACGAAGTTCTCGCAGATCAGCCTCGATGCCGACAAGTCGTACCGCGCGACGCTGAAGCTCGGCGTCACGACGACGACGGCCGATGCCGAAGGCGACGTGATCGAGACGCGCGAGGTGAACGTCACGCGCGCGCAAGTTCAGGCCGCCTGCGAGAAGTTCACCGGCCCGATCCTGCAAGTGCCGCCGATGCACTCCGCGCTGAAGCGCGACGGCAAAGCGTTGTACGAGTACGCGCGTGCCGGCATCGAGGTCGAGCGCGAAGCGCGCGCGGTGACGATTCACAGCATTGACATCGTCGGCGGTGAAGATGACAGCTGGACGATAGCCGTGCGCTGCTCCAAAGGCACTTACATCCGCACGCTCGCCGAAGACATCGGCGCCGCGCTCGGCTGCGGCGCGTACCTGAGTGCGCTGCGCCGCACCGGCAGCGGCGCGCTGTCGCTGGCCGGTGCGCTGACGCTCGAACAACTCGCCGCAATGACCGACGACGAACGCGTCGCCGCACTGATGGACGCCGACGCACTGCTCGCCGACTGGCCCGTGGTGCGCCTCGGCACGGAAGATGCCGGCCGTTTCCTCACCGGCCTGCGCCGCCGCACCGACTTGCCCGACGCCGCGCACGTGCGTGTCTACGGCCCCGAGCCGAAGGCGTTTCTCGGCGGCGGTGCGATCACTGGCGGCGAACTGATTTCAACCAGGCTCCTGAGCCCCGCGGAGGTGCAAGGCCTTCTCGTTCAAGACACGAATCCAAAAGAAGTGAAAGCAGCCACACCATGACCCGCCAGATCCGCAACATCGCCATCATCGCCCACGTCGACCATGGCAAGACCACGCTGGTCGACCAGCTGCTCCGCCAGAGCGGCACCTTCCGTGAGAACGAGAAGGTGGCAGAGCGTGTGATGGACAACAACGACCTCGAAAAGGAACGTGGCATCACGATCCTGTCGAAGAACTGCGCGGTCGAGTGGAAGGGCACGCACGTCAACATCGTCGACACCCCGGGCCACGCCGATTTCGGCGGCGAGGTCGAGCGCGTGCTGTCGATGGTCGACTCGGTGCTGCTGCTGGTCGATGCGGTCGAAGGCCCGATGCCGCAAACGCGCTTCGTGACCAAGAAGGCCTTGGCGCTGGGCTTGAAGCCGATCGTCGTGATCAACAAGGTCGACCGCCCGGGCGCGCGCGAAGACTACGTGATCAACGCGACCTTCGAGCTGTTCGACAAGCTCGGCGCGACCGAAGAGCAGCTCGATTTCCCGGTCGTCTTCGCGTCTGGCCTGAACGGCTGGGCGACGCTGACCAAAGGCGAGATCGGCACCGATCTGGCGCCGCTGTTCGACACCGTTCTGAGCCACGTGCCGGCCTTCGAGGGCGACGTGAACGCGCCGTTGCAACTGCAAATCTGCTCGCTCGATTACTCGACATACGTGGGTCGCATCGGCATCGGCCGCATCAACCAAGGCACCCTCAAGCCGATGCAGAACGTGGCCGTTTTCAGCGGCCCGGAGAGCACGCCCTTCAATGCCCGCGTCAACCAGGTGCTGAAGTTCGAGGGCCTCGAGCGCCAGCAAGCTACCGAAGCCGGCCCCGGCGACATCGTGTTGATCAACGGCATCGAGAACATCGGCATCGGCGTCACCCTGACCGACAGCGAGAACCCGGCACCGCTGCCGATGTTGAAGGTCGACGAGCCGACGCTGACGATGAACTTCTGCGTCAACAATTCGCCGCTGGCCGGCCGCGAAGGCAAGTTCGTGACCAGCCGCCAGCTGTGGGATCGCCTGCAGCGCGAGCTGCAGAGCAACGTCGCCCTGCGCGTGAAAGAGACTGACGAAGACGGTATCTTCGAGGTGATGGGCCGCGGTGAACTGCACCTGACCATCCTGCTGGAAACGATGCGTCGCGAAGGCTATGAGCTGGCCGTGTCGAAGCCGCGTGTGGTCTTCCGCCAAGAGGGCGAAGAGCGCCTGGAGCCGATCGAAGCGGTGACCGCCGACGTCGAAGACCAGCACCAGGGTGCCGTGATGCAGGCGCTCGGCGAGCGCCGGGCCGAGCTCACCAACATGGAGCCGGACGGCATGGGCCGCGTCCGCCTCGAATACAAGATCCCGGCAAGAGGCTTGATCGGTTTCCAGAACGAGTTCCTGAACCTGACCCGCGGCACCGGTCTGATCAGCAACATCTTCGACAGCTACGAGGCCTACAAGGGCGAGATCGAAGGCCGCAAGCAGGGCGTGCTGATCAGCCAGGACGACGGCGAGGCGGTGACCTATTCGCTCGGCAAGCTCGACGACCGCGGTCGCATGTTCGTGAAGGCGGGCGACCCCTTGTACGAAGGCATGATCATCGGCATCCACTCGCGTGACAACGACCTCGTCGTCAACGCGGTGCGCGGCAAGCAGCTGACGAACTTCCGTGTCTCGGGCAAGGAAGACGCGATCAAGATCACGCCGCCAATCATCCTGACGCTGGAGTACGCGGTCGAGTTCATCGCCGACGACGAACTGGTCGAGATCACGCCGAAGTCGATCCGCATCCGCAAGCGTCATCTGAAGGAACACGACCGCAAGAAGGCCTCGCGCGTCGGCGCCTGAGCCGACGGCGTGCTTTGAAAGACGGCCCTGCGGGGCCGTTTTGCATGCTTGCTGTGCATGCAAAGACTGCGGATATCACCGCATCGTTGTTGTTGCCGTCGAGCACATCGACGCGAAAGCGGATCGCATCCGGCGCGGCGCGTCGCGTCGAACGGAGCTTGTAGCGGTTCGCCCCGGCGCCGGCGGAACGCGCATCGACCGTCAGGCCGGCGCCGAGCGCCGCCTGTGCCGCCACCGCGTCGGCGGCGGTCACGCTGGCACCGCTCCGATTGAAACCGTCTCGTTACAACGCGTCGTGCGGGATGCGAGCGCCCCTGATCGGCAGCGCCCGCGCGTTCGCGGTACTCTTTGCCCCCGCCCGGGCCTTGAGAACCCGCGCGAAAAATCCGATCTCGACACCGTGCGAACCGCCCGCACCTTCGACAAGCTGATCGCCACGATTCGGACCCGCCGAAGTGCGGGGAGCTTGCGCTCGCCCTTTGGCGCCGTCCTGGCAATCACCGGTTTGCAAGTCAGCGGCTGAGCCTGCGGCGAATCTCGCCTGAGGCTCCGCCTTCAGGTTTTCGAGAGATTCGCATGAACACCAATACGAAGAAGCTGCGCAACATCGGCATCATCGCCCACGTCGATGCCGGCAAGACCACGACCACCGAACGCATCCTGTTCTACACCGGCGCGAACCACCGCGTCGGCGAGGTTCACGACGGCAACACGACGATGAACTTCGATCCGCAGGAGCGGGCGCGCGGCATCACGATCAACAGCGCCGCGACGACCGTGTTCTGGCACGGCACGCAGATCAACGTGATCGACACGCCCGGGCACATCGACTTCAACATCGAGGTGAACCGCTCGCTGCGCGTGCTCGACGGCGCGGTCGTCGTGTTCGACGGCGTCGCCGGCGTCGAGCCGCAGACCGAGACCAACTGGCGCCTCGCCGACAAGTACCACGTGCCGCGGCTTGCGTTTATCAACAAGCTCGACCGCGTCGGCGCGGACTACCTGCGCGTCGTGCAGATGTTGCAGGAGCGCCTCGGCGTGCGCCCGCTCGTGCTGCAACTGCCGATCGGCGCGGAAGACACGTTCCGCGGCGTCGTCGATCTGGTCGAACAGCGTGCGCTGCTGTGGAGCGGCGTGGCCGGCGATCCGGTGCAGATGGCCGCGATTCCCGTCGACCTGCGCGAGCAGGCCGCAGTGTTTCGCGCGCGTCTGGTCGAGGCGGTTGTCGAACCGGACGATGCGCTGCTTCAGGCCTGGCTGAACGACGACGAGCCTTCGGCCGATGCGCTGCGTGCGGGCATCCGGCAAGGCACCTTGGCGGGCGCGTTCGTGCCCGTGCTCGCCGGCGCCGCGTTCAAGAACCGCGGCATCGAGCCTTTGCTCGACGCGGTGGTCGCGTACCTGCCCGCGCCCGGTGAAGTGACGTGGCAAGAAGCCTCAAAAGAGAAGGGCGACGCCACCCAACCCGAAGCTGACCCGGACGGCTCGCTGGCTGCGCTCGCGTTCAAGGTCGTGACCGACGACCACGGCACGATGACCTTCGTGCGCGTGTACCGCGGCCGCCTGCGCGCGGGCGACACGGTGCTGAACACCAGCACCGGCAAGACCGAACGCGTCTCGCGCCTGTACGAGGTGCATGCCGACAAGCACGAAGAGCGCGCGCTGCTCGAGGCCGGCGACATCGCGGCCATCGTCGGCCTGAAGGACACGCTGACGGGTCAGACGCTGACCGCCAACGGCGCGGCCGATCGTGCGCACCCGCTGGTGCTTGAGCAGATCACGATTCCCGAGCCGGTCATCGATGTCGCGATCGAGCCGAAGACGCAGGCCGACCAGCAGTTGCTCGGCAAGGCGCTGCACGCGCTCGTGAAGGAAGACCCGAGCCTGCGCGTGCGGCAAGACGCCGAGTCGGGCCAGACGATTCTGTCGGGCATGGGCGAGCTGCAGCTCGAAGTGACGGTCGAGAAGCTGCGTGCGAAGCATCACGTGAACGTCGGCGTCGGCCGGCCGCAGGTGGCGTACCGCGAGACGATCACGAAAGTGGCCGAGGTCACGCACCTGCACAAGAAGCAGAGCGGCGGGCCGGGGCAGTTCGCGCAGGTCAGCTTGCGCATCGCGCCGCTGACGCGCGGCGAAGGCGTGCGTTTCGCGAACGCGAGCGTGGGCGGAGCGATCCCGCGCGAGTACGTGCCGGCGGTCGAGGCCGGCGTGCGGCGCGCGGCCGAGGCGGGCGTGGTCGCGGGCTTTGCGCTCGTCGATTTCGAGGCGACCTTGCTCGACGGCGCGTTCCACGAGCGCGATTCATCGACGCTCGCGTTCGAGCTCGCCGCGGTCGCGGCCTTCCGCGAGGCGGCGGCACACGCCGGCGCGCAGGTGCTGGAGCCGGTGATGGCGGTCGAAGTGATCACGCCGGTCGATTACCTCGGCGACGTGATCGGCGACCTGCATCGTCGCCGCGGCTCGGTGCGCGGCCAGCCGCCGCGTGGCAACGCCGTGGCGGTTGATGCGAACGTGCCGCTGAAGGAGATGTTCGGCTACATCGGCCACCTGCGCACGATCTCGTCCGGCCGCGCGCAGTACTCGATGCAGTTCGATCACTACGCGGTCGCGCCGAGCAGCGTGACGGCGGACTTGCTGGCCGCGTGAAAAGACCAAACCGCAGGGGGTGCGCGAGCATCTTCAGCAGTTTTTGTTTCCGTGCTGGCAAGCGCGGCTTCACGGGGCGATACTTTGTGTCCGATCCCACAAGAGCCGAAGGAACCCAGCGCATGTCGAGCACCGCGGCCGTCAACCCACCGTCGGGCGTGGCCGGCGTCTACACCTTCGAAGAGAAGCGCAAACGCATCTTCGCGATCGTCGCCGCATCCAGCGGCAACCTCGTCGAGTGGTTCGATTTCTACGTCTACGCCTTTTGCGCGATCTACTTCGCGCCTGCGTTTTTTCCGAAGTCGGACCCGACCGCGCAGTTGCTGAACACCGCCGGCGTGTTCGCCGCGGGCTTTCTGATGCGCCCGATCGGCGGCTGGTTGTTCGGCCGCGTCGCCGATCGCAGCGGCCGCAAGACCTCGATGGTGATCTCGGTCGTGATGATGTGCGCCGGCTCGCTGCTGATCGCCTGCCTGCCGACCTACGCGACCATCGGCGCTTGGGCGCCTGCGTTGCTGCTGCTGGCGCGGCTGTTTCAGGGCCTCTCGGTCGGAGGCGAATACGGCACGACCGCCACCTACATGAGCGAGGTCGCGTTGAAAGGCCAGCGCGGCTTCTTCTCGTCGTTTCAGTACGTCACCTTGATCGGCGGGCAATTGCTCGCGGTGCTGGTGGTCGTGATCCTGCAGCAATTGCTGGATGAAGCCGAGCTGAAGGCCTGGGGCTGGCGCATCCCGTTCGTGATCGGCGCGATCACGGCGGTGGTCGCGCTGCTGCTGCGCCGCACCTTGCACGAGACGACGACGGCCGCGTCGCGCGCCAGCAAGGGCGCCGGCACGATGGCCGAGCTGTTCAAGAACCACAAGGCCGCGTTCTTCACGGTGCTGGGCTACACGGCCGGCGGCTCGCTGATCTTCTACACCTTCACGACCTACATGCAGAAGTACCTCGTGAACTCGGCCCACATGTCGATCAAGACGGCCAGCAACATCATGACCGGCTGCCTGTTTCTCTACATGTGCATGCAGCCGCTGTTCGGCGCGCTCTCCGACCGCATCGGCCGGCGCAACAACATGCTGATCTTCGGCGTGCTCGGCGCGCTGTGCACGGTGCCGATCCTGACCACGCTGCAGGGTGTCACGAGCCCGGGCATCGCCTTCGTTCTGATCACGCTGGCGCTCGCGATCGTCAGCTTCTACACCTCGATCAGCGGCATCGTGAAGGCCGAGATGTTCCCGCCCGAGATTCGCGCGCTCGGCGTCGGCTTGGCCTATGCGGTGGGCAACGCGATCTTCGGCGGCTCGGCCGAGTACGTGGCGCTGTACCTGAAGGGTGTCGGCCACGAACCGGCGTTCTACTGGTACGTGAGCGCGATGATGGTCGTTGCCTTTCTCGTCAGCCTGCGCCTGCCGAGACACGCCAGCTATCTGCACAACGACCACTGAAGTCACAAGTGCGGGGGCGTAGGTCCGCTCCTACCAAGCGCACCGCGTACTGCTGACAGACGCCCGCTTCGGGGGTGACGAGACTGCTCTTTCCAAGCACCTGAAGGATAGACAGCCATGTTGCGAAACCTCAAAGATTTTCAGGGCTACGCGCTGCGCGCGACCGACGGCGATGTTGGCACCGTGAAGGATTTTTACTTCGACGATGACCGCTGGGTCGTGCGCTACCTGGTCGTCGAGACCGGCACGTGGCTGAACAGCCGGCAAGTGCTGATCTCGCCCGTTTCGCTTGGCGTGCCGAATCACGACGAGAAGGTCGTGCCGGTGTCGATCACGCGCGAGCAGGTCAGCAACAGCCCCGACATCGACACCGACAAACCGGTTTCACGCCAGCACGAGGCCGACTACCTGGGCTACTACGGCTATCCGGTTTACTGGGACAGCATCGGCATCTGGGGCGCCGGCGGCGTGCCGGGGATGATGATCCCCGAGGCCGGCCTCGCGCCGTCGAGCGCGGGCGTGCTCGAGGCCGATCGCGCGATCGCCGCCGACGTCGCGGCGCAGCACCGCAACGATGACCCGCATCTGCGCGCGTGCAAGTCAACCACGGGGTACCACATCAAGGCGCAGGACGGCGAGATCGGCCATGTGCAGGGCTTCATCGTCGACGAACAGAGCTGGCAGATCCGCTACCTTGTCGTCGACACCAGCAACTGGTGGATGGGCCACCAGGTGCTGGTCGCGCCGCAGTGGATTCAGGAAGTGAGCTGGGCCGACAAGTTGGTGGCGATCAACATGACGCGCAACGCGATCCAGAACGCGCCGGAGTGGGATGCGTCGCTGCCGCCGGATCGCGACCAGGAGGTCGAGATCTACAAGCATTACGACCGCACCGGCTACTGGTGATCGCTCAGGTGATCGTTGATCGGCCGCAGCCGCAAGGCGGTTTCGAAGCGGCGTGGCGCGCCGGTGACCGGGTCGACGAACGCGAGTGAGCGCGCCAGCAATTGCAGCGGGCGGTCGTGATCGTCGGTGTTCGCCGGCAGCAGTTCGGGGTAGATTCGATCACCGGCGATCGGAATGCCGAGCGCGGCGCAATGCACGCGAAGTTGGTGGCGCTTGCCGGTCAGCGGTGCGAGCCGGTAACGCGCCATGTCCCCGTGCTGTTCGATCAACCGGACATCGGTGTGTGCATTCGGCTCGCCCGGAACCTCGCACATGCGCATGAAGTGGCTAGGGTCGTCGACCAGCCGGCTGCGACGACGCAGCGGCAACGCGAGCTCGGCGCGCCACGCCGCCACGCATTCGTACGCCTTCGCGACCGCGCGATCCGCGAACACGCGCTGATAGGCGCCGCGCGTCGCCGGATCGATCGAGAACAGCACCAGCCCGGCGGTCTCGCGGTCGATGCGGTGCACCGGCGCGAGCGTATCGATGCCAAGCTTGCGTTTCAGGCGCACCAGCAGCGTCTCGTGCAGGTGATCGCCCGACGGCGTGACCGGCAGGAAGTGCGGCTTGTCGGCGACGACAATGTGCGCGTCCTGAAACAGCACGACCTCGTCGAACGGCACGCGCACTTCGTCGACGAGTGAACGGTAGTAGTAGACGCGCAGGTGCGGTTGGTGCGGTCGTGCCGGTGTGATCGCGACGCCGTACTCGTCGATGACCTCGCCGCCCACGATGCGCTCGGCCCAGACCTTTGCTGCGATCGCCGGGAAACGCTGCACGAGAAAGGCCGCGATCGTCGGCCACGCGCCCTCGGGCAGCGCCACGCAACTCGGCCCGACACCATCACGCGTCGACAAGGGCGGGGCGCGACGCGGTCTCACCAAGCGACCTCCATGCTTCGCATTGCGGTGTTCGCGTTGGGATAAGTCCGGCGGTTCACGCGCCCGCGAGCCGCTGTGCGCGCTGCAGGCGCCAAGCTTCGTCGGCATCGCCTGCGTAGACCTCGGCGGCGGTGGTCCCGGTCTCGTTCAGCTGCGCATCGAGCGCGATCCGGTTGTCGAATACGAAACACTCGCCTTGCCAGTCGAACTGCGCATCGGGTGTGTCGGCGAGGTAGCGCAGGATGCCGCCTTCGAGCTGGTGCACATCGAGGTCGAACGCGTCGTGCATCCACGCGGCGGTCTTCTCGCAGCGGATACCGCCGGTGCAGTACATCGCGATCCGCTGCCCGCGCGCCTTCCAGCCGGCCACGTTGGCCGCGACGAACGCCGGCAGATCGCGAAAGTTGCCGACCTGCGGGTCGATGGCGCCGCGAAAGCGGCCGAGCCGGAACTCGAAGCCGTTGCGGTTGTCGATCACGACCACGTCGTCGGCATCGAGCAGCGCGCGCCACTGCGCCGGGTCGAGTTGGATGCCGGGCCGACCGACCGCATCGACGCCGTCGACGCCGAGCGGCAGCACCTCGGCGCGCACATGCACCTTGATGCGCTGGAACGGCGGCGTGCGGCAGGCGCTGCGCTTGAACGCGATGCCGTTGAATGCACCGCCGAAGCGTTCGTCTTCTCGCAGCGCGCGCTCGAAAAAATCGAGCGCATCGGCATCGCCGGCGAGCATGCCGTTGATGCCTTCGTGCGCGACCAGCACCGCGCCGAGCAGGTCGCGCGTCAGCTCGCGCAAGACTTCTGCGATGCGCTCGGGCTCGGTCAGCCGCACGAAGCGGTAGAACGCGATGTGCGACAGCGACAGCGACAGCGACAGCGACGGGGACAGCGACGGGGACGGGGAGAGGGCAGGGGCAGTCGTCATCATCATGCGGCCCGCATT
>JANXVK010000185.1 GCA_025351675.1 Rhizobacter sp. | reverse complement strand
GATCTCTACCGTGTGTCGCAAACCTCGCTCGAAGGCCGCTGCCCCGATCTGCTGATGAACCTGCTCGAAGTCCGCGGCATCGGCCTGCTCGACATCAAGGCGATCTTCGGCGAGACCGCGGTGCGCCGGAAGATGCGCCTCAAGCTGATCGTGCACCTCGTGCGCAAGGAGACGATGGACCGCGAGTTCGAGCGCCTGCCCTACGAGCCCCTGAACGAAGAGATTCTCGACGTGCCGGTGCGCAAGACCGTGATCGCGGTCGATGCCGGGCGCAACCTCGCGGTGCTGGTCGAGGCGGCGGTGCGCAACACGATTCTCCAGTTGCGCGGGATCGACACCTATCGGGAGTTCATCGAGCGCCACGCCAAGGCGATGCTGAAGCCGGAGTAGATGAGGCTCCCGGCGCGGTGTACCGCGCCACCCCCCCGAGGGGGTCGGGCCGGAAAAGTTCCACGAAGTGGGCCTCGTCGCGGCCCATGGCGGCCCGGCGCTCGGCCCGGCTCGCCGCCAACGGCAGCGCGAAGCCGTGCGCTACTTGCCCTCGTGCGGGCAGTTCTTCTTGGTGCAGGTGGCGTAAAGCGCCAACGCGTGCTCCTGCAACTCGAACCCGCGCGTCTGCGCCACGGCGCGCTGGCGCTTCTCGATCTCGGCGTCGAAAAACTCCTCGACCCGGCCGCAGTCCATGCAGACGAGGTGGTCGTGGTGCTTGCCCTCGTTGAGCTCGAACACCGCCTTGCCGGTCTCGAAATGGTTGCGCGACAGGATGCCGGCCTGCTCGAACTGCATCAGCACGCGGTACACGGTCGCGAGGCCGACGTCGGCGCCCTCGGCCAGCAACATCTTGAACACGTCTTCGGCGCTCATGTGGCGCTGCGTGGCCTTCTGGAACATCTCCAGCACCTTGATGCGCGGCAGCGTGGCCTTCAGGCCGCTGTTCTTCAGTTCGTCGGCGTGCGTCATGGCGGGCGGGTTCATCGGTCGTGCGTCGGGTCAAGCGCGGGTCGGCCTGGAGATTACGCCATGGGGCCAGCCGCTAGAATCAGCCGATCATATCGAGGTTGGCGCCCGTTTCGGCGCGCCGCGTCCGCACCATGTCACTGTCAACGTTTTTCCGTGCGCTCGCGCTGGCGGGGCTCGCCGGCCTGACCGGCTGCCAAGCGCTGCCGGCCATGCCCAAGGTCGACTGGTCGGCCAACCGCTTTCTCGGCGTCGTCACGCCGTACAAGGTTGAGGTGGTGCAGGGCAACGTCATCACCAGCGAACAGGCCGCCGCCGTCAAGCCCGGCATGAACCGCGCCCAAGTGCGTGACGTGCTGGGCTCGCCGCTGGTCGCCGACGTGTTCCACGTCGACCGCTGGGACTACGTCTTCACGATCCGCCGGCCGGGCACCGACGTGCAGGCGCGCCGCGTCGTCGTGCTGTTCGATGGCGACGTCTTCAAGAGCATCGACACCGGCGGCGCGCTGCCGTCCGAGCGCGAATTCGTCGCGTCGATCGACACCTTCAAGACCTCGCGCAACGCGCCGCCGCTGGAACTCACGCCCGAGCAGTTGAAAGCGCTGCCGGCGCCCGCGAGGCCGGCCGCCGTGACGGTCGAGCCGATCGGCCCGACCCGCGGGTACCCGCCTCTCGAACCGAATTCATGAGCGTGGTGGCCGGGCCGCTGCGCGTCGCTGTCGCCGGTGCATCGGGCCGGATGGGCCGCATGCTGATCGAGGCGATCGACGCTGCCGATGACCTGCAGCTTGCCGGCGCGCTCGATGTGGCCGGTAGCCCGGCGCTCGGCCAGCAGGCTGCGGCCTTCCTTGGCCGCGCCGGGAGCGCGCCGATCACCGCCGACCTGCGCGCCGGTCTGGCCAACGCGCAGGTGCTGATCGACTTCACGCGCCCCGAAGGCACGCTCGCGCACCTCGCGGTCTGCCGCGAACTCGGCGTCAAGGTCGTGATCGGCACGACCGGCTTCAGCGACGCGCAGAAGGCGCAGATCGCCGACCACGCGCAGCACATCGCGATCATGCTGGCGCCGAACATGAGCCTCGGCGTCAACGTCATGCTCAAGCTGCTCGACGTGGCGGCGCGTGCGCTGAACGAAGGCTACGACATCGAGATCATCGAAGCCCACCACCGCCACAAGGTCGACGCGCCGAGCGGCACCGCGCTGAAGATGGGCGAAGTGGTCGCCGCCGCACTCGGCCGCGACCTGAAAGACTGCGCCGTCTACGCCCGCGAGGGCGTGACCGGCGAACGCGACCGGTCGACGATCGGTTTCGCCACGGTGCGCGGCGGCGACATCGTTGGCGACCACACCGTGCTGTTCGCCGGCACCGGCGAGCGCATCGAGATCACGCACCGCTCCGGCAGCCGCGTCACCTACGCGCAGGGCGCACTGCGCGCCGCGCGCTTTCTGGCCGGCCGCGCGAACGGCTTGTTCGACATGAACGACGTGTTGGGAATGACCGCCACATGACCGGTTTGGCCACGTTCTGGACCCAAGGCGACGCCGTGATCCGCGGCGTCGCCCTGCTGCTGCTGCTGATGTCGATCAGCGCCTGGGTCGTGATCTTCTGGAAGGGCTGGCTGCTGCGCCGCGTGCGCAGCGACCTCGAGCGCGCCGTGCCAGCCTTCTGGGCTGCGCCGAGCCTCGACGCCGGCCGCGAAGCGCTGACCGCGTTCGACCGCGAGCGCGCGCTGACGCCGCTGCTCGCCGCGGCCGTCGCCACGCCGCCGGGCGGCACGCTCGAAGCCAGGGGCCACGTCGATTCGCAACTCACGCGCCGCCTGCGCGATGCGCTGCACGGCGTGCTCGCGCAGTTGCAGTTCGGCCAGGTGCTGCTCGCATCGATTGGCAGCACCGCGCCGTTCATCGGGCTGTTCGGCACGGTCTGGGGCATCTACCACGCGCTGGTCGGCATCTCGGTGGCGGGCTCGATGTCGATCGAGCGCGTCTCGGGCCCGGTCGGCGAGGCGCTGGTGATGACCGCCGCCGGCTTGGCGGTGGCGATCCCCGCGGTACTGGCCTACAACATCTTCGGCAAGATGGTCGCCGGCAGCGAGGCCGAGCTCGAGGGCTTCGCACACGACCTGCGCGAGATGGTGCTGGACGCCAGCCGCATGTGATGTCCGCCCCCACGTCGCTTCGCTCCTGCCCCCCGAGGGGGCGCTCAGCCGCACGGGCCACGCAGGGGCCCCTTCACGGCCCTTGGCGGCCCGGCGCCGACTGAGGCCCATCGAGCATGGCCTTCGGTCGCCTCGAACGCAGCAACCGCGCATCGCCGATGAGCGACATCAACATGACGCCGCTCATCGACGTGATGCTGGTGCTGCTGGTGATCTTCATGATCACTGCACCGTTGATGACGTCGAGCCTGAAGCTCGATCTGCCGAAGGCCGACGGCGCCCAGCCGAACGACGCGCCGCAGTTCATCAGCGTCGCGCTCGACGCGCAGGGCAAGCTGTACTTCGGCGACGAGGCGCTTGAACCCGCGGCCTTTGCGGCGCGCGTGCAGGAGGCCGCGCGCAAGAACCCGCGCACCGAGGTGCAGCTGCGCGCCGACAGGGATGTGCCCTACGGCCGGGTCGCCGAGGTGATCGGCGTGGTGCAGAAGGCAAGCCTGAACCGGATCGGCTTCGTCACCGAGCCCGCCGGCTCATCGTCACGCTGAATGCCGCGTTGAGCATCGCGATGCTGACGATCCACAACCCGCAGCATCACCTGCACCAGGGCCGCCACGAGATGTTTCGCGGCCGGCTCGTGCCCTGTCACGAGACCGCACAGCGGCTCGACCACGTGCTCGCCGAGTTGCAGCGCCGCGGGGTCGCGCCGTTGCGCACACCGGCCGATGTCGGCGGCGCGCTCGACGCGGCGCTCGCGCAAATTCACGCCCCGCGCTACCTGCATTTCATCGAACACGCGTGGGACGAGTGGGTCGCGCTCGACCCGGGCAACGCCGAGCTTGATGCGCTGCCCTCGGTCTGGCCGGCGCCCGGCATGCGCCGCGACGTGCTGCCCGACAACTTCGCGGCACGCTTGGGCATCTTCTCGTTCGACGCCGGCACCCCGCTGACGGCCGGCAGCTGGGCCGCGGCGCGCGCCGGCGCGGCCTGCGCGATCGAAGCCGCGCGCGAGGTGAGCCGCGGCGCGGTGCGCGCGGCGTTCGCGCTGTCGCGCCCGCCGGGTCACCACGCCGGCACCGACTTCTTCGGCGGCTATTGCTTTTTGAACAACGCCGCGCTGGCGGCGCAGGCGCTGCGCGATGGTGGAGCCGCGCACGTGGCCGTACTCGATGTGGACTATCAC
>JANXVK010000066.1 GCA_025351675.1 Rhizobacter sp. | reverse complement strand
GCCGATGAAACCCGGCAGCGGCGGCAACCCCGCCATCGACGCGGCGCCGAGCAGCAACATCGAGCCCAGCAGCGCCGGCTGGGCGACCGCGCTGGCCGGCACGAGCCGCTCGGCGACGTCGCCGCGCTGCGCCGCGACCAGCTCGGCCAGCAGGAACAGCCCGGCAATCACCAGCGTGCTGTTGGCCATGTAGTACAAGGACGCCGACCACGCCGCGGCGCCGAACAAGCCGATGCCGGCCAGCACCGTGCCGACCGACGACACGGTGAGCCACGCCACCATGCGCGGCAGCGTGTGTGCCGACAGCGCGCCGAGCACCGCGACGACGCTGGTGACGAGCGCGAGCGGCAGCAGCAGCGGCTGCACCGTGAACGCCGAAGCGCCGGCGTCGGCGCCGAACACCACGCCGTGGACGCGCAGAATCGCGTAGACGCCGACCTTGGTCATGATCGCGAACATCGCCGCGACCGGTGCGCTGGCGGCCGCGTAGGTCGCGGGCAGCCACATCGCCAGCGGCATCAGCGCCGCCTTGAAGCCGAACACGACCAGCAGCATCAGCGCCGCGGCCTGCAGAACCGCCGCCTCCGGGCCGGTGACCTTCGGCACGCGCAGCGCCAGATCGGCCAGGTTCAGCGTGCCGGTGAGCGCGTAGACCAGCGCGACGCCGATCAGGAACAGCGCCGAGGCCGCGAGGTTCAGCACCACGTACTGCAGGCCGACGCGGAAGCGCTCGCGGCCCTGCCCGTGCACCACCAGCACATAGGAGGCGATCAGCAGCACCTCGAAGAACACGAACAGGTTGAACAGGTCGCCGGTGACGAACGCGCCGTTCAACCCCATCAGCTGGAATTGGAACAGCGCGTGGAAGTGCCGGCCGTGCGCGTCCCAGCCACCGCTGGCGTACCAGAGCACCGGCACCGCCAAGCACGCGGTTAGCACCAGCATCATCGCGGAAAGGCGGTCGACGACGAGCACGATGCCGAACGGCGCCGGCCAGGCACCGAGGCGGTAAACGAACGGCGCGTCGGCATGACCGCCAGCATGGACCTCGAACGCCAGCGTCGCCGCGAGCGCCAGGCCGAGCGCCGCCGACCCGAGCGCGATCCAGCGGGCCCACCGCAGGTGGCGGCTGCCATGGCCGCTCGACGCGCCACCATGGTCGCCGATCAGCAGCAGCGCCATCGCAGTGAACGCCGGCAGCAGCACCGGCAGAATCGGCAAGTGCGCCTGCAGCCAGTCGGGCCCGCTCACGCGTCAGCCTTCGGCTCGGCGGCGCGTGGGTCGCGCTGGCCGTCGACCTGGTCGGTGCCCGACTCGTGGCGGCTGCGCAGCGCCAGCTGGATCACGAAGCCGGTAGTCGCAAAACCGATCACGATCGCAGTCAGCACCAGCGCCTGCGGCAACGGGTCGGCGATCGGCGTGCCTTGGCCCAGGATTGGCGGCGATGCCTGCCACAGCCGCCCCATCGCGAAGATGAATACGTTGACCGCGTAGCCGAGCAGCGACAACCCGAGCACGACCGTGAAACTGCGCCCGCGCAGCAACAGGTAGATGCCGCAGGCGGTAACCCAGCCGACGCCGGTCGCGACGAGGAACTCCATGCTCAGGCTCATCAGGCAAGCTCCGTGCTGCGCGCTGCGGTATTCGCCTTGGGAACGGCCCGGCGTCTCATGCGTGCGCCCCGTGCGCGATCGCAGGCCGCGCGCCGGCCTTGCTCGCCGCGCTCAGCACCGAGAGCATCAGCAGGGTCGCGCCGACGACCGTGATGTACACACCCAAGTCGAACAGCGCGGCGCTCGCCAGCGGCAGTTCACCCAGCAGCGGCACGCTCGGGTGGCCGTGCGCGCTGGTCAGGAAGGGCCGGCCGAACAGGAACGCACCGAGGCCGGTCAACCCGGCGATCGTCAGCCCGGCGCCGATCCAGCGCGTATACCGCAGCCCGCCCGCGACATGCAACACGGCATCGGCGCGGGTCTGGCCGTTCGCCATGTACTGCAGCACCAGCGCCACCGCGGTGACCAGCCCGGCGATGAAGCCGCCGCCCGGCAGGTTGTGGCCACGCCAGAAGATGTAGCCACTGACCACCAACGCGAGCGGCAGCACGATGCGCGCCGCAGTGCGCAACATCAGCGGCTCGCGCGCGAACGTCCACGGCCGCCCGGCGGGATCGGTGGCCGGTCGACGCACCCGGAAGCCGTCCAGCAGCGCCAGCACGCCGACCGCGGCGATGCCGAGCACCGCGATCTCGCCGAAGGTGTCGTAGCCGCGGAAGTCGACCAGGATCACGTTGACGATGTTGGTGCCGCCACCCTCTGTCAGCGCCTTGTCGAGGAAGTACCACGAGATCGAGTCGTGGTCGCGCGTCACCATCAACCAGGTCAGCCAGGCGATGCCGCCGCCGCCTGCCAGCGCGAGCGCGGCGTCGCGGCCGCGGCGCAGCACGCTCGACTCGACCGGGCTGGTCTGCGGCAGCAGCGCCAGGCCCATCAGCAGCAGCACGGTCGATACCACCTCGACCGAAAGCTGGGTCAGCGCCAGGTCGGGCGCCGACAGCGCGACGAAAGTCAGCGAGGTGACCAGCCCGACCACACCGGTCAGCACGACGGCACGGAAACGGTCGCGGTGGGTCAGCACCAGCCCTGCACCTGCGGCCAGCAGCAGCGCCCAGGCCATGATCGCCACCGGCGACGCGGGCAGCAGTTCGCGTGCGCCGCCAGCGAGGCCTGCGCCGCGGCCCTGCATGAACGGCAGCGCCGCGGTGAGCACCGCAGCGCCGACCATCAGCGCTGCGTAGCGCTGCAACGAGCCGTTCTCCAGCCAGGCGGTGAAACGGCCGGCGAACTCGAACAGGCCGTCGATCGCCTTCGTGAAGATCAGTCGCCCGGTCCAGCCGCGCGGGTGGTGCAGATGCAGGTCGAACTTTTGCTGGAGAAGCCAGTACATCAAGGTGCCAAACCCCAGCGCGATCGCGCTCATCAGCAGCGGCAGGTTGAAGCCGTGCCAGACGGCGAGGTGGTACTCCGGCGGCGTGCTGCCGAGGACCGCCGCCGACGCCACGTAGACCAGCGGCCCGAAGATCGCCGCCGGAAAGATGCCGACCACCACGCAGACCAGCACCAGCAGCGCCACGGGCGCCTTCATGAACAGCGGCGGCTCGTGCGGCGCCGGGTTCGGCATGTCGCGCGGCGGGCCATTGAAGAACACATCGTGGATGAAGCGCAGCGAGTACGCGACCGCGAAGATCCCGCCAATCGTGGCTGCCACCGGCAGCAGCAGGCCCCAGCCGAAACGACCCTCGCCCGCGACCGCTTCGTGGAAGAACATCTCCTTCGACAGGAAGCCGTTGACCAGCGGCACACCGGCCATCGAGGCGGCGGCGACCATCGCCAGCGTCGCGGTCCAGGGCATGAAGCGGAACAACCCGCCGAGCTTGCGCATGTCGCGCGTGCCGGTCTCGTGGTCGATGATGCCGGCGGTCATGAACAGCGAGGCCTTGAAGATCGCGTGATTGAGCAGGTGGAACACCGCGGCAACCGTCGACAGCGGCGACGACAACCCGATCAGGAACACGATCAGCCCGAGGTGGCTGATGGTCGAGTACGCGAGCAGACCCTTGATGTCGTGCTTGAACACTGCCACGTAGGCGCCGAACACCATCGTCGCCAGCCCGACCGGCGCGACGATCGCCTCGAACAGCGCCGTGCCGCCGAGCACCGGATACAGCCGAGCCAGCAGGAAGATGCCGGCCTTGACCATCGTCGCCGAATGCAGGTAGGCAGAAACCGGTGTCGGCGCGGCCATCGCCTCGGGCAGCCAGAAGTGAAAAGGCAGCTGTGCGCTCTTCGTGAAGCAGCCGATCAGGACCAGCCCGAGCGCCAGCGGGTAGCGCGGGTCGGCCTGGATCTGTACGGCGCGGCCGAACATCACCGAGAGGTCGAAGCTGCCGGCGATCTGACCCAACACGATCACGCCGGCGAACAGCGCGAGGCCGCCGCCGCCCGTGACCGCCAGCGCCATGCGCGCGCCGGCCCGGGCATCGGCGCGGCGCCGCCAGTAGCCGATCAACAGGAACGACGCCACGCTGGTCAGCTCCCAGAACACGACGAGCAGCAGCAGGTTGTCGGCAAGCGCGATGCCCAGCATCGCCGCCATGAACAGCATCAGCTGGCTGAAGAACTTGCCGGCCGGGTCGTCGTTGCCGAGGTAGTAGGCGGCGTACAGGATCACCAGCAGGCCGATCACCGTGATCAGCCCGGCGAACATCAGCGCGAGGCCGTCGAGGCGGAAGTTCGCGTCCAGCCCGATCGAGGGCACCCACTCGGCGCCCGCCAGCAGGGTCTGCCCGGCAAACACCGCCGGCGCCTGGCTCACGAGCAGCGCGAGCGAGCCGGCGGTCACGACCGCCGCCACCCACGCGCTGGCGGCGCGTCGCGCGGGGCTGTTGACGCTGCCGGCCCAAAGGCACAGCGTCGTGCCGAGCAGCAGAGGCAGCAGAACCACGAGGACGAGAACGTTCATGCAGACGGCGGTCGGGCGACGGTTCGGGACCGGCGCATTCTAGGGATACTCGCTGGGTACACTTTCGCATCCCGTTGAAACCCACCCGCCGCGGCCTCCGCGCGCCACCCCATGAGCACCACGATCCGTTACGCCGACTTGGTCGAATCCGTCGCCGCCGCCCTGCAATACATCAGCTACTACCACCCCGCCGACTACATCCGGCACCTCGCGCGCGCCTACGAGGCCGAGCAGAGCCCGGCCGCCAAGGATGCGATCGCGCAGATCCTGACCAAC
>JANXVK010000146.1 GCA_025351675.1 Rhizobacter sp. | reverse complement strand
GTCAACCTGAAGGCCTGCATCGCCGCCGCGGCCGACCGTGTCGCGTTCATCAACACCGGCTTCCTCGACCGCTCCGGCGACGAGATGCACACCGCCATGCAGGCCGGCCCGATGCTGCGCAAGGGCGACATGAAGGGCAGCGCCTGGATCGCAGCCTACGAGCGCAACAACGTGCTCGTCGGGCTCTCGTGCGGCCTGCGCGGCAAGGCGCAGATCGGCAAGGGCATGTGGGCGATGCCCGACCTGATGGCCGCGATGCTCGAGCAGAAGATCGCGCACCCGAAGTCGGGCGCCAACACCGCCTGGGTGCCGAGCCCGACGGCGGCGACGCTGCACGCGCTGCACTACCACCAGGTCGATGTGTTCGCGGTGCAGAAATCCCTCGAGAAAACCGATGCCGCGGCGGCCGCGCCGGCCCTCCTCGAAGGCCTGCTGACGGTGCCGGTCGTCAAGAAGGCGAAGTGGAGCGAGGCGGAGCGCCAGCAGGAGCTCGACAACAACGCCCAGGGCATCCTCGGCTACGTCGTGCGCTGGATCGACCAGGGCGTGGGCTGCTCGAAGGTGCCCGACATCCACAACGTCGGCCTGATGGAAGACCGCGCCACCTTGCGCATCAGCAGCCAGCACATGGCGAACTGGATGCTGCACGGCGTGGTGAGCAAGAAGGAAGTGAACGCGACGCTCAAGCGCATGGCCAAGGTCGTCGACAAGCAGAACGCCGGCGATGCGCTTTACCAACCGATGGCCGGCCGGGTCAAGGAATCGGCCGCTTATCAGGCTGCGCACGACCTCGTCTTCAAGGGTCTGGTGCAGCCGAGCGGCTACACCGAGCCGCTGCTGCATGCGTGGCGGCTGAAGGTCAAGGCGGCCTGCTGATCGCTGTGGGCCAGCACACCCGTCGGCACGCCCGGGAGACCGGATGAACCTGCCCGCATCGACACTCGCGCTCGCCGCCATCCTGCTGGTCGCCACCGGCGCCAGCGCGCAGGGCACAGCGCCCACCCCGTTGCCCCTGCGCAGCGGCATTGATCGCCGCCTGATCGATGCGTCGGTGCGGCCGCAGGACGATCTCTATGCGCGTGCCAACGGGCGCTGGTTGAAAAACACCGCGATCCCGCCCGACAAGGCCTGGATCGGCGCGAACGAGGAGTTGCAGGAGCTGACGCAGCGCCAGCTGCGCGAGCTGGTCGACGCCGCACGGGGCCGCACCGGCGACGCCGGCGCGGCGCGCATCGCCAACCTCTACGCCAGCTTCATGGACGAGGCGGCGGTCGAGACGCTCGGTCTGCGACCGCTGCAGCGCGAACACGCGGCGCTCGACGCCGTCGCCGCCCGCGCGCAGCTGGCGGCGTCGATGGCGCGCTTGGCGCGGCTCGGTGTCGACATGCCGATCGGCATGTATGTCGGGCAAGACGACCGCGACGCAACGCGCTACGTTCCGTCGTTCGTGCAGGCGGGCCTGGCCCTGCCGAACCGCGACTACTACCTGAGGCTCGACGACGCGAAGTTCGCCGCGGTGCGGAAGAAGTACGCCACGTACCTCGCCCGGCTGCTGACGCTGGCCGGCGCGAAGCCGGACGCGGCGGCGGCCGATGCGAAGGCGACCCTCGCGCTCGAGACCGGCATCGCGCGCGCCCAGTGGAGCGCGGTCGAGAACCGCGACCCGGTGAAGGGCTACAACAAGGTCGCGCTCGGCGCGCTGCCGGCGCTTGCGCCGGGCCTCGACTGGCCCGCCTGGCTTGTCGCCGCCAAGCTGCAGGGCAAGACGCCCGACGTGATCGTGCGTCAGCCAAGCTACCTGAAGGGCTTGGCGGCGCTGGTCGGATCGACGCCGCTCGCCAGCTGGAAAGCCTATGCCCGTGCCCACCTGCTGAGTGGGTACGCGCCTTACGTTACGAAGGATTTCGTCGACGCGCACTTCGCGTTCGCCGGCACCGCGCTGCGCGGCACGCCGCAGAATCAGCCGCGCTGGAAACGCGGCGTCTCGCTCGTCAACCAGTCGATCGGCGACGGGCTGGGCCAGCTCTACGTCGAGAAGCACTTTCCGCCCGACAGCAAGCGCCGCATGGACGAACTCGTCGCGAACCTGCTCGCCGCCTGCCGCGAGAGCCTCACGACGCTCGACTGGATGGGCCCGGCGACGCGCCAGGAAGCGCTCGCGAAACTTGCGAAGTTCAACGCCAAGATCGGCTACCCGAAGCGCTGGATCGACTACTCGACGCTGCAGATCCGCAGCGACGATCTGGTCGGCAACGTGATGCGCGCGCGCGCCTTCGAAGAGGCGCGCCAACTCGCCAAGCTGGGCTTGTCCGTCGACCGCGACGAGTGGGGCATGACGCCGC
>JANXVK010000115.1 GCA_025351675.1 Rhizobacter sp. | reverse complement strand
GCCGGGCGCGCCGCCGAGCGGCGCGCCTTCGATCTCCAGCAGCCGCAGCTTGGTGCGCGTGCCGCCCGGCGCCGAGAAACCGCCGGCCCGGCTGCCCGCTCCGAGCACCCGGTGACACGGCACGATGATCGGGAACGGGTTCGCGCCCAGCGCCTGGCCGACCGCGCGCGCTGCCTGCGGCCCCTCGCCGAGCCGGGCCGCGACCTCGCCGTAGGTCAGCGTGCGGCCCGGCTTGATGGCTCGCGCGATGGCGTAGACGCGCTGGTTGAAGTCAGGCACGCCGCGCATGTCGAGCGCGATGTCGGCGAGGTCGTCGGGCGCGCCTTCGAGCAGCGCCACCACCCGCGCGATCACGCGCGCCTGCGGCGCCGGCGGTTCGCTCTCGACGCTGCCGCGAAAGCTCCGCCGCACATGGTTTCGCGTGGCAGCAGCGCTTGGTTCCGGCAGCGCCGTGCCGACCGGCCCGGTCTCCCCCCAGACCAGCGCGCACATGCCGATTGGCGTGTCGAACAGCCTGAAGTTCGTGCCCATGCGCAATGATGGCCTAACCTTGCCAGACGCCATAGCCCTGCTCGCGCAACGCGATGCCGAGCTCGACCTCCATCTCGCAGGCGCCGTGGTACGGCATCGGGTTGTAGACCGCGTAGAGCTGCGGCAGCAGGCGCAGGCCGTGCTCGCGCACGAAGCGGTTCGCCTGGATGCCGGCCTTGTGGCGGTCGAAGCGCAGGTCCGGGTCCAGGCCCGTCATGCCGACATAGACGAACGGCTTGCCAAGCACATGGTCGGGGTTGGCCTTGCGGAAGCTCGGCGAGTTCCAGACCGTGTCGGCCAGCTCGACGACGTAGACGCTGTAGTGGTGCTTGCCGCCCCTGCGGTTTTTGCGCGTGGCCATGGGTCCCTACACTATCAGCCATGCAGGAAGAAGAACCCCTCGACGCTTTCGTCGCGTTGCTCGAAGGCGCGCTCGCCGACGCATCGTTCGTGAAGCTCGTGCTCGCGAAGTCGCGCGCGAGCACGTCCGATCTCGTGCGCGTGTCGGTGCGGGCGGTGACGCTGAAGGGTGCCGCGCAGCTGTCGTTCGTGCACACGCACAAGACGCGCGACATCACCAGGAACGCGGGCTTCGCAGACGCCGTGCGCCATGTGCGCGAGCTGATCGAGACCACGTTCAGCCATGCGCACCTCTTCACCGCCACCGAAGAGATCCAGCTGCTGATCAGCAAGAAGGGCAAGCGCACGCTGTTGCGCAACAAGGCGAGCCACACGGCTGCGCCGGCCGCGCACGACCGCGAGAAGCATCGCTTTCTCGATCTCGACCGGGCGTTCCTCACCGCGCTCGGCGTGACCAACGCGCAGCATCAGCTGGTGCCGGCGATGGCGCGCAAATGGAAGCAGATCAACAAGTTCGTCGAGGTGCTGGCCCACGCGCTCGACGCCACCACGCTGAAAACCGCAACGCGCCTCGACGTGATCGACTTCGGCAGCGGCAAGGGCTACCTGACGTTTGCGACGCACGATTACCTGCGTCACACGCTCGGCCTGCCGGCACAGGTGGCGGGCGTGGAGCTGCGGCCCGACATGGTCGCGTTGTGCAACGGCGCGGTGCAGCGCCTCGCGCTCGACGGCTTGCGCTTCGACGAGGGCGACGTGCGCAGCGTCGTGCCCGAAGCGATCGACATCATGATCGCGCTGCATGCCTGTGACACCGCGACCGACTTCGCGATCCACACCGGCGTGCGCGCCGGCGCGCAAATCATCATGTGCTCGCCGTGCTGCCATAAGGAACTGCGGCCGCAGCTGCTGAGCCCGCACCCGCTGCGGCCGATTCTGAAGCACGGCGTGCACCTCGGCCAGCAGGCCGAGATGCTGACCGACGGCCTGCGCGCGATGCTGCTCGACGCCTGCGGCTACGACACGCAGGTGTTCGAGTTCGTCGCGCTGGAGCACACCAACAAGAACAAGATGATCCTCGCGGTGAAGCGGCCGAACGCGAAGCCAGCCGACGAGGTTTGGCAGCAAATCGACGAGATCAAAGGCTTCTACGGTATCCGGGACCAGTGCCTCGAGACGCTGCTGAAGGCCGACCGCGAAAGTCTCGCGCACTGAGCGTTCACGCCGGTCGGGTGCTGCGGCGCGACGACGTCGGTGGCCCCCCGGTTCAAGTTCGCGCCTGCGTGGCCGAAGTTAACGCAACTGCGTCTCCGGGCTCGCCATGAATACCCCCACCGTTCCTTCCAGCACGCTCGAGCTGCCGCGCCGCATCCTCGTTTTCGGGTTCATCGCCGTCAGTGTCTGGTACCTGGTCTGGCGCCTGGGCACCTTCAACCCGGACGCGCCGTTCTTCTCGTGGCTGGTCTACGGTGCCGAGGTGTTCGGCTTCGCGACCGCGCTGCTGCACGTCTTCATGTGCTGGCGCCTGACCGATCGCACGGCGCCGCCGGCACCCGCAGGCTTGAGTGTCGACGTGTTCGTGCCAACCTACAACGAATCGGTCGAGCTGGTGCGCAAGACGCTGCTCGCGGCGCGCGCGATGGACTACCCGCACACGACCTGGCTGCTCGACGACGGCCGCCGCGAGGAGATGCGCGCGCTGGCGCGGCAGCTCGGTTGCGAGTACCTGGCGCGCGCCGACAACGCGCACGCCAAGGCCGGCAACCTCAACCATGCGCTGGCCCACAGCCGCGGCGAGCTGGTCGCGATCTTCGATGCCGACCATGCGCCGCGGCGCGACTTCCTGACCCGCACGCTGGGCTACTTCAGCGACCCGAAGGTGGGCTTCGTGCAGACGCCGCAGGACTTCTACAACCTCGATTCGTTCCAGCACCGCTGGCGCGGCGCGGGGCGCACGGTCTGGACCGAACAGTCGCTGTTCTTCCGCGTGATCCAGCGCGGCAAGGACTACTGGAACGCGGCCTTCTTCTGTGGCAGCTGCGCCGTGGTGCGGCGCAGCGCGCTCGACGAGATCGGCGGCTTCGCCACCGGCACGGTGACCGAAGACCTGCACACCTCGATGCGGCTGCACGCGAAAGGCAACACCTCGGTCTACCACGCCGAGCCGCTCGCCTTCGGCCTGGCGCCGGAATCGATCGAGCCGTTCATCGGCCAGCGCGTGCGCTGGGGCCAGGGTGCGATGCACGTTTGGCGCATGGAGGGCATCCTGCGCCACCGCGGCCTGAGCTGGGCCCAGAAGCTCAACTACCTGGCATCGGTACTGACCTACTTCGACGGCTGGCAGAAGGCCGTCTTCTACTTCGCGCCGGCGGTGGTGCTGATCAGCGGGCTGTTGCCGCTGATCACCTCGACCCCCGACTTCCTGCTCCACTTCCTGCCCTATTACGCGCTCACGTTCTGGGTCTTCGAGGAGGTCGGGCGCGGTTACGGGCGCAGCCTGTTCATCGAGCAGTACAACATGGCGCGGTTCGCCGCGTTCGCATGGGCGACGCTGGCCTGGGTGTTCCCGCGCATGAAGTTCCGCGTCACCGCGAAGGGCGCGCTGGCGAGCCGGGTGCTGCGCTTCACCGCACCGCAGTGGGCGGTGCTGGGGTTGAACGGGCTGGCGGTGCCGATCGGCGTCGTCCTGTACCTCGGGTCGAGTTCGCTGCCGCTCGACGGCCTGATCGCCAATTCGGTCTGGGCGCTGGTGAACGCCGCGCTGGCGCTGGCCGTCATCCTGTTCACCGCGGTCACGCAGCGCAATGCGCGCTCGCGCTACCGGTTCCCGGTGCCGCTCGCGGCCGAGGTCACGCTGACCGACGGCACGCGGGTGCGCGGCACGATCGACGACCTCTCGGACACCGGCATGCGCTTCTACGGCAACCTGCCGGCCTCGCTGGTGCGCGGCAGCAAGCTGACCGGCCACCTGATGCTGCCCGGCGGCCCGGTCGCGTTCTGGGGTGAGGTGCGCGGCCTGGTCGCGCTGGCCGGCAGCGACGACATCGCCAAGGCCTTGGGCTGCCAGTTCTCGACCAGCACCGAAGGCCGCCATCGGCTCGAGGAATTCCTGTTCGGCTCCGACCTGCAATGGACCATGAACGGCTACACCGATCAGGTGCCGACACCGATGAGCCGCTTTTTCGGCAAGACCATCCCGGGCCCGGTGTTCAACCCGCTGGCCAGCGTGCGCTGGAACGCCGCCGAGCTGCGCCTGCAGGCCGACGGGCCAGCCGAATCGGCGCTGCTGTCGGCCGGCGGCGTCGAGGACGACGCCACGCTGGTGCTGAGCCACACCGCGTTGCCGGAGCATCGCGACCTGATCGTCGACGTGTTCCGCCGCACCGACACGCCGCGCAAGACCGTGCAGTTGCAGCGGCTCACGCTGCCGGGCGTGGTGGGCGCGTCGACGGTGTTCGTTTACCGCCTCGCGCCGGCAACCGTGCCCGTTCCCGCTGCCGTGGCCTTGCACCGTCCTGCCGCGGCGCCCTCGCGTTTCGACGCGGCCGCGTCGACCTATTGATCCGCGCCGCAGGAGACTCCCTTGAAGCTTCACTCACTCCGGCCGCTCGCTGCGGCGGTTGCCTTGGCGTTGTTGCCGGCGGTGGCGATGGCGCAGGTCGTCGACTTCGCCCAGCTCGACGCGTCGGCGGATGCCTCGACGCTGGTTCTGGTGCGCGCGCTGCCGCGCAGCACGACGGCCGCGCCGGCGCCGCTGCTGTCGGCGACGGCGACACGTTGGTCCAGCGGCGAGGCCGTGGCGCTGGGCTATGTCTACCGCTGGACGCTCGTCGACGGCGCCCAGCAATGGGTGCTCGGCGCCGGTGCCGGCGTCAACACGTTCCGCAGCCGTGCCGAGGGCGACGCATCGCACGAGTCGGCGCTGTCGGTGCGGGTCCAGCTGGAGGGGTCTGGGCCGGCGCCCGGCGGCAGCTACTACGCGCTGGCGCAGGCCTCGAGCTTTCGCAGCGCTTGGTTCGGGGTGCTGCAATACAGCCCGTCGGGATGGCCGCTGACGGTCGAGTGGTCGCGCTACCACGAGGCCACGTACCAAGCGACCGGCGTTGGCGTGCGCGTCGCGATCGGCGTGCCGAACTGGTTTGTGCGGGTCGGCGCGACGCGGGCCGACGGCCGCACCCGGCCCTTCGTCGGCGTGGTCTACAACGGCTTCTGACGCCGCGCGTCAGGGCGCCGGCCGCCGGCCGAACATGCCCCAGCCCTGCATCGTCAGCACCAGATCGAGGTCTTGGTTCAGCACCTCCCACTTCGACAGGATCAGCCCGACCGTCGGCCGGCTCTTCATCGGCCGTGCCTCGAGCACGGTCATGCGCACGCTGAGCACGTCGCCGACCAGCACCGGTTTCGTCCAACGCAGGCTGTCGATGCCGGGTGAGCCCAGGCTGCTCGATTCGAGCAGGTAGGCGTCGCACATCATGCGCATCGACATCGCGCAGGTGTGCCAGCCGCTGGCCGAGAGCTGGCCGAACAGCGAGGCTTCGGCGGCCATGTCGTCCAAGTGAAAGGGTTGTGGGTCGAACTGCGACGCGAACGCGAGGATCGCCTCGCGGGTCACGGGCATGGCGCCGAACTCGCGCAGGTTGCCGACCGGAAAGTCTTCCCAGTACCAGCGGATCGTGCGCGTCGCGGGCGCGGCGGTGGGGGGTGCTTCACTCATGACGGCGAGGATACCGACGTGCGCTGCACCGCGCTCCACACCAGCTCGGCCGCGGCGAGGTCTTCGAGTGCGCTGCCGACGGCCTTGAACAGCGTGCGCTCGGTGGCGTTGGCGCGGCCGGAGCGCGTGCCGGCGCAGAGTTCGGCGAGCGTGCCTTGCAGATCGCCGGCGCTGAACGCGCCTTCGGCGATCGCATCGAGCACGTCGCCCGACTTGGCAAGGGCTTCGTCGGTGTCGACGAACACGCGGCAGCGCGCGAAGCAGGCGGCGTCGGCCTCGCGCATCTGTGGCGTGAAGCTGCCGATCAGATCGAGGTGGGTGCCGGGGCGCAGCCAATCGCCGCGCACCAGCGCGGCGGTCGACAGCGTCGCGCAGCTGACGATGTCGGCGGCCGCGACCGCCGCTTCGAGCGCGCAGCTGGCATGCGCGTCGAAGCCCGCGGCGCGCAACTCGGCGGCGAGCGCCTGCGCCGAGGCGGGCCGGTGATTCCAGACCACGACCTCGTCGATCGGCCGCACCGCCCGCATCGCTTCGGCCAGCAGCGACGCGACCCGCCCGCTGCCCAGGATCAGCAGCCGCCGCGCATCGGCGCGCGCAAGGTACGACGCGGCCAGTGCGGCCGCGGCCGCGGTGCGGCGCGAGGTGATCTGGTTGCCGTCGATCTGCGCCAGTGGCACGCCGGTGGTCGCGTCGAACAGCAGGTAGATCGAGTGCAGGCCGGGGAGGCCGCGCGCGCCGTTGCCGGGGAAGACCGTGACGGTCTTGACGCCGAGCCGCGCGCCGGCACGCCATGCCGGCATCAGCAGGAGCGTGCCGCCGCAGTCATCGCCGCCGACTTGGTGCGTGCTGCGCAACGGCAATTCGCAGCCGGCGACGAACATCGCGCGCAGGGCGTCGATCAGCGCCTCAAACGGCAGATGCCGGCGGGTCGCTGCGGCGTCTATCAGTTGCATCGCATCCGCCGTATCGGGTCAGGCGGCGACTTCTTCGACCGGGCGGTTCAGCGTCCAGCGCGTGCACAGGCCCTTGGCGAACACGATGCGCACCTCGGCGCCCGACTCGTCGGCCCAGGCCCAGACTTCCGGCGATTCGCTCAGGCGCGTCCCCAGGCTCTTCGTCAGCTTCACGATCTGCAGCATCGGCAGGCCGATGCGCAGTTTCGAATGCAGCATCACCGCGCTCGGCACGTAGCCGATCGGCGCGTCACCGGCGTCGCGCATCACGCGCACCGAGCGGCTGAACTGCATCAGCAGCCAGAACACGATCACGCTGAACCCGAGCGCCAGCCCCGGCCAGCCGTAGCTGAACCAGCCCGCCACCAGCGCCGCGAAGGCCAGACCCCAACCGACGAGAGGATTCATCCGGCGTGCGGCCCCGCACCGAGGTCGGCACGCAGCTGCGCCGGCAGCCGCTTCAGCAGAAAGCGGATCGCCAGCGGCACCAGCACGATGTCGTCGAGCACGCCGATGACCGGGATCACATCGGGGATCAGGTCGATCGGCGAGATCACGTACAGCACGACGCCGAGCGTGCCGAGCTTGAGCCACCCGGGCGACTGAGGATGCCGCAGCGCGCGCCACAGCAGGCGGGCGTCGCCCCTGACCAGCGACCACAGCAGCGAGATGCGTTTGAACATGAAGAACTCCGATCGAAGCGGCGGCGGGGGAGTGCGGCCCGCGTTCAACGCAAGGGCGCGGGGCGCGATGACAAGCCCGTGGCCGTGCCGCTGTTGTAACCGACGGCCGGTGTCACAGCCCGCGCACCAGATCGATCGCCTGCTCGATGCGCTCGACGGCGTGGATCGTCAAGCCTTCGATCGCTTTCGCCGCCCCCTTGGGCGCGTTCGCCTTCGGCACGATCGCGACCGAGAAGCCGAGCTTGGCCGCCTCTTTCAAACGCTCCTGGCCGCGCGGCGCCGGCCGCACCTCGCCGGCCAGCCCGACCTCGCCGAACGCGATGAAGCCGCGCGGCAGCGCCTTGCCGCGCAGGCTGCTCTGGATCGCGAGCATCACCGCGAGGTCGGCCGCCGGTTCGCTGATGCGCACGCCGCCGACGGCGTTGACGAACACGTCCTGATCGGATGCGCTGACGCCAGCGTGGCGGTGCAGCACCGCCAGCATCATCGCGAGCCGGTCGCGCTCGATGCCCTCGCTCAGGCGCCGCGGCGATGGCCCACCGGAGTCGACCAGCGCCTGGATCTCGACCAGCAGCGGCCGCGTGCCTTCGAGCGTGACCAGCACGCACGAGCCGGCGACGGGGTCGCCGTGGGTCGACAGAAAGATCGCGCTCGGGTTGGCGACGCCCTTCAGCCCCTTCTCGGTCATCGCGAACACGCCGATCTCGTTGACCGCACCGAAGCGGTTCTTGATCGCGCGCACCAGCCGAAAGCTCGAATGCGTGTCGCCCTCGAAATACAGCACCGTGTCGACGATGTGCTCGAGCACGCGCGGCCCGGCGAGCGCGCCCTCTTTCGTGACGTGGCCGACGAGGATGATCGTGATGCCGGTGCGCTTGGCGATGCGCGTGAGCTGCGCCGCGCACTCACGCACCTGCGCGACCGAGCCGGGCGCCGATGACAGTTGGTCGCTGTACATGGTCTGGATCGAGTCGATCACGCAGACGGCCGGCTGCTCGTGGTCGAGCGTGGCGCTGATCTTCTCGAGCTGAATCTCGGCCATCACGCGCACCTGCGAACTGCCGAGGCCCAATCGACGCGAGCGCAGCGCGACCTGCGCGCCGCTCTCTTCGCCGGTGACGTACAGCGTCTTCATCGAGCGCGAGAGCGAATCGAGCGCCTGCAGCAGCAGCGTCGACTTGCCGATGCCCGGGTCGCCGCCGATCAGCACCACGCCGCCGGCGACGATGCCGCCGCCGAGCACGCGGTCGAGCTCGTCGATGCCGGTCGACTGGCGGTCGACATCGCTGGCCTCGATCTCGGAGAGCGTCGCGACCGGCTGGCTCGCGATCAGGCCGCGCGCGTTGCCGTTGTTGCCGCTGGAGTAGCGGTTCTTCGATGGCGCCTCGGCGACCGATTCGACCAGCGTGTTCCAGACCTCGCAGTGCGGGCACTGCCCGAGCCACTTGGCCGAGGTGCCGCCGCATTCGGTGCAGGTGTAGATCGACTTTTCTTTCGCCATGCGGGCATTGTCGCCGCGGGCGATTCGTCGCTGGTCTACGGGGTCGAGAACCCGCCGCAGCAGACCGCCCGAGCCTCGCGGCGGCTGGCGCGATCGCGCACGTTGGCGCGCCACTGCCGCCACCGGGTTGCGAGGCTGGAGCCGCGGTCGGACTCGAAGCTGAGCGACACATCCTGCTCGGCGCCGATGACCGCGCGAGAGCCGGTGCGCAAGGTCAGCGCCTGGCCGGGCTGCAGAAAATGGTCTTCCATGTCGTTCGCCTGCGTGACCCAGGCCGAGCCGGCGAGCACGCGCAGGCGCACGCCGGACTGGCGCGGCCAGGCGAGCAGGCGACCGCGTTCGAGGCGCAGGATGACGGGGGAGCGCAAGCGCAGCATGACGGTCTCCGGTGTTCGTGGGCGGTGCGAAAGTGTTCCGCAACGGCGGCGGTGACGCCACGTTCAGTGCCGAAGCAACTGCAGCAGCACAGATCGGCGCGGTGCGATCTGTGTCGGTCACAACCCGATGCTTCTGTGTCTGTCATGGCCACGGTTCGCCGTCGACAATGGTTCGTCGCCGCGGCCAAACCTCGCCATGACCCGCCAGCTGATCAGTTCCGGTTCCCGCTTCGAAGACGAGATTGGCTACTCGCGCGCCGTGGTCGACGGCGACTGGGTGTTCGTCTCGGGCACGACCGGCTTCGACTACGCGACGATGACGATCCCGGACGACCTGGTCGAGCAGACCGAGCAGTGCCTGCAGAACATCGTGGCTGCGCTCGCGCAGGCGAACGCGAGCATCCGCGATGTCGTTCGCGTCAACTATGTGCTGCCGGCCGGCAACGACTTCAGCCGCTGCTGGCCGACCTTGCGCAAGTATTTCGGCGACGTGCGCCCGGCTGCGATGATGATCTCGGCCGGCCTCGCCGACCCGCGCATGCGGATCGAGATCGAGGTGACTGCGCGGCGCGCCGCGAGGCCAGCGCCATGATCGTCGAACCCTCGACGCTCGCGCTGTTTCTCGTTGCGGTGCTGGCGCTGTTCGTCACGCCCGGGCCGAACATGGCGTTCGTGCTCTCGCACAACCTCGCGCGCGGGCCACGTGCCGGGTTCGCGGCGGCGCTCGGCATCAGCGCCGGCGATCTGGTGCTGACGCTGCTGACCGTCACCGGTGTCACGGCCGCGATCGCTGCGTGGCCGCCGTCGTTCGACGTCCTGCGCATCGGCGGCGCGCTCTACCTGGTGTGGATGGCGTGGCGCGCGATCCGTGCGCCGGGCGAGGCGGTGATCGCGAAGCAGGCGACGATTCCGATGCGAAAACTCGTTCGCATGGCGATGCTCAACAGCCTGCTGAACCCGAAGGCGCTGCTGTTCTTTGTCGTGTTCCTGCCGCAGTTCGTGAATCCGGCGCACGGCCACGTCGCGGCGCAACTGGCGATCCTCGGCATCACGCTGTCGGCGGTCGCGCTGGTCTACAACACCTTGCTCGGCGTGTTCAGCGGCCGCGTCGGCGCGTCTTTGCAGCGCAACCCGCGGGTCGCGAAGGCCCAGGGCTGGTTCCTCGGCGCCGTGCTCGCGGGCTTGGCGCTGCGCCTCTTGCTGCTCGATCGCCCGGCGCCCTGACATGGACAGCGCGCTCGCCCCCGGCTTCCCGCTGTACCACCGCGTCGCGGCCGAGCTCGAACGCGCGATGACCGAAGGCAGCCTGCGCACCGGCGACCGCCTGCCCTCGGTGCGGCAGCTGTGCCAGCAGCATGCCATCAGCGCGTCGACCGCGACGCTCGCGTACCGCTGGCTTGAGAACCGCGCGCTGGTCGAGGCGCGGCCGAAGTCGGGCTACTTCGTCGCCGCGCGCCACGCCGCGCTGCCCGAGCCCGAGCTCGACACGCGCATGAGCCGCGCCGGCTTCGTTACACCCGACGACGTGACCCGCGAATTCCTGCTCGGCGCCGACGACCCGCTCGCCGCGCCGTCGTTTCGCTGCGTGCCGGCGCGCACGCTGCTGCCCGAGGGCAAGCTGCGGCATCTCTCGGCGCGCCTCAACCGGCTGCACCCGGAGTACGCGTCGCAGTACGAGATGAAGGGCAGCACCGCGCTGCGGCAAGAGATCGCGCGGCGCAGCGTGCACGCCGGGCTGCGGCTGCGGCCCGAGAACATCATCGTGACCAACGGCGGCACCGAGGCGTTGGTGATCGCGCTGCGCGCCGCGGCGAAAGCGGGCGACACGATCGCGCTCGAATCGCCGACCTACTGGATGCTGCTCGAGATCGTGCGTTCGCTCGGCATGCGCTCGATCGAGATCCCGACGCACCCGCGCGACGGCCTCTCGATCGAGGCGCTCGACCTCGCCACGCGCGAGCCGGGTGCGATCCGCGCGTGTGTCGTCATCCCGAACTTCCACAACCCGCTCGGCTGCCTGATGCCGGTCGAGTACAAGCGCCGGCTGGTTGCGCTCGCGGCGCAGCGCGGCGTCACGCTGATCGAGACCGACATCTACGGCGAGACCCACTTCGGCGACGAGCGCCCGCCAGCGCTGAAGGCCTTCGACACCACCGACGACGTGATCCTGTGCTCGGCGTTCACGAAGACCGTGGCGCCCGGCTACCGCGTCGGCTGGATGGCGCCGGGCCGGCACTTCGCGGCGGTGCAGTCGCTGAAATTTCACACCTCGTGCGCCGGCGCGGCGCTGCAGCAGGAGGTGATCGCCGAGTTCATGCGCGACGGCGGCTACGACCACCACATGCGCAAGCTCCGCGCCGCGATGCGCGCGCAGTGCGAACGCATGATCGACGCGGTGACGCGCTACTTTCCCGAAGGCTGCCGGCTCTCGCGGCCGCAGGGCGGCTACATGCTGTGGATCGAGCTGCCGAAGGCGGTGAGCTCGCGCAAGGTGTTCGAGATCGGCCGCCGCGAGCACATCGGTCTGGTGCCCGGCGCGACCTTCAGCTGCAGCGACCGCTTCGATCACTTCATCCGCATCCACTACGCCGAGCCGTGGTCTTTGCTCCTGGAGGCGAACCTAAAGCGGCTGGGGCAGATCGTGGCGGGGTTGGCCGCGGGCGTTGCCATCGAACAAGATCGGCGTTCGGCCGCCGGGCATCCGCTCGCCGGAAGGGTCAGCCCTCACGTTTGAGCACCGTCGACACGCGCGCCTGCAGGAGCGGGACCAGCTCCTCCTCAAACCACGGATTCCGCTTCAGCCACAGGTTGTTGCGTGGACTCGGGTGGGGCAGGGGAACGGTATGGGGCCAATGCTTGCGCCATGCCTGAACGATTGCGGTGAGCGAATCAACTTCGTTCGGAAGGTGATACGCCTGAGCGTAGCGGCCGATCACCAGCGTGAGTTCGAGCTTCTTCAGGCGCGACAGCAATGGCGCGCGCCACGCGGGAGCGCACTCAGGCCTGGGAGGACGATCGCCGGATTGGGCCGCTCCAGGAAAGCACAAACCCATCGGCAAAATCGCCACGTGCGCCGCGTCGTAGAACACGTCGCGTGAAACACCCAGCCAGGTGCGCAGCCTGTCGCCGCTGGGGTCGTTGAACGGGATGCCTGTTTCATGCACCTTTCTTCCTGGTGCCTGCCCTGCGATCAGGATGCGCGCCGACGCCTGCATCTGCAGAACCGGACGCGGTCCGAGCGGCAAGTGCTCTGCGCAAAGCACGCAGGCGCGAACCTCGGTCAGCAGGGACTTGAGCGAACTCACTCGAGCTTCGCGCCCTTTTCGGCCAGCAGCGCCCTCAACGCCGAACGATGGCAGTGTTCTTCGCGCTCGCAATAGCAACCCACCGAGAAGTTGCTGTTCTGTGAAAGTGCCGCCAACAGCGCGAGTGAGTGGCTGGCCTCGGGTTTCGACATCTCGGCCTTGTACTTCTTGAGGAACGCGGCCCACTGCGCCGATGTGGTCGCCTCCTGCGCAAGTTTGACGGTCTCCGCGCTCGGCGCCAGGTTCGGAAACCACACGTCGTACCAGTTTTCGGAAGCAAACCTGGCCTTCGGCACACCTCGTGGCGGGCGACGCACCGTGCCAATGCGCGTGCCTTCGCCCTCGATTCGCGCACTCCCCAGTCTGACGACACGAACGACCATCGATGCCTCCGATCCAAGACGCCTGACGATTGACTTGCGTGGGCCGCCACGCCGGGTCTGCTTGAAAGAAGGGTCAGGTCTCGGCGCGCTTGGGGCGGAAGATCGCACAGTTTCCGTTCGCTTGCGCCACGAGGACTTGCGCCACGCAGAGCCGCGACCTCAGATTCGCGACGGCCTTGCCGCGGTTGACGATGGGCGGGCGGCGCGAGGTGTCGGTGACCGACGCGAGATGCGCCCGGTTCAGTCCGTCACCCGGCCTCGGGTTGCCTTGGTCTGCGCGCGCTGGCTCTTGCCCTCCAGCCGCCGCTGCTTCGAGCCCCAGGTCGGTTTCGTCGCCCGCCGGGCCTTCGGCGGCACGGCGACCGCGTCGACGATCGCCTGCAGCCGCGCCAGCGCATCGGCGCGGTTCATGTCCTGGCTGCGCGTGGTCTGGGCCTTGATCACGACCACGCCTTCGGACGTGATGCGCGAGTCGCTCAGCGCGAGCAGCCGCTCCTTGATCGGCTCGGGGAGCGACGAGGCGCGGATGTCGAAACGCAGGTGCACCGCGCTCGACACCTTGTTGACGTTCTGCCCGCCAGCGCCTTGGGCGCGGATCGCGGTGAACTCGACTTCGTGCTCGAGGATGGTGGACATGGCGTGTGCCGCCGACCCGTCAGACGGCCCGCGTCGGCACGCGCGCCGCGAGCGCGCACATCAGCTCGTAGCCGACCGTGCCGGCCGCCGCGGCGATCTCGTCGATCGCCAGCACCGCGCCGCCCGGGCTCGTGCCCCACAGCGTCGCGACGCTGCCGACTTGCGCTTCGGGCGCCGGCGTCAGGTCGACCGTGATCATGTCCATCGAGACCCGGCCGACGAGGCGCGTGCGCGTTTCGTTGATCAGTACCGGCGTGCTGTCATCGCCAGAACAGGGCACGACGCGCGGGTAGCCGTCGGCGTAGCCGCAGGCGATCACGCCGATGCGCATGTCGTGGTCGGCCGTGAAGCGGCTGCCGTAGCCGACCTGTTCGCCGGCCTTCACCTCCTGCGTCGCGATGATTTCGGCGCGCAGGCTCATCGCCGGCCGCAGGCCCCAGTCGGCGATGGTCTTCTCGGGGAAGTCGGGCGACGAGCCGTAGACCATGATGCCGGGGCGGACCCAGTCGGCGGCAACGCCGACTTCGTGGCCCGTGGCGCGCACCGTCTCGAAGTTCGGCGCGAAGCGCAAGGTCGCCGCGCTGTTCGCCAGCGAGCGCTCGCCGGGCATGCCACGCGTGGCCTCCTCGAACACCGCGAGCTGGTGCGCGATGCCGCGCGTGCCGTCGGCATCCGACAGGTGCGTCATCAGGGCGATGCTCTCGACCTGGGTCAGGCCGCTCAGGCGCTGCCACGCGTGCTGGAAATGCCCGGGCCGGAAGCCGAGGCGATTCATGCCGCTGTTCATCTTCAGGAAGACCTGGTGCGGCACGTGCGTCTTGTGCGCCGCGAGCCAGTCGATCTGCGCCTCGCGGTGGACCGTGTGCCACAGATTCAGGCGCGAGCAGAGTTCGAGGTCGCGCGGCTCGAAGCAGCCTTCGAGCAGCAGGATCGGCCCGCGCCAGCCGAGGGCGCGGATGCGCTCGGCTTCGCTCAGGTCGAGGAGCGCGAAGCCGTCGGCGCCCTTCAGCCCGGCGTATGCGTGTTCGATGCCGTGGCCGTAGGCATTTGCCTTCACGATCGCCCAGACCTTCGCGTCGGGCGCCGCCGCGCGGGCGCGGGTCAGGTTGTGCGCGAGGGCGTCGGTGTGGATGAGGGCTTCAATGGGGCGCGGCATCTTCCGTGACCCTTCAAGAAATTTGGCGCGGCATGCGCCGATTCTGCCAGCCCCGCCCCTGACAAACCCGCGTGCTATAACGCCGCCGCAAGGCGCGCAGCCACACACACCCGCGCGCGCATCGAACGCACCATTTCGGGCACCACCCAAGGGCTAACCCGGCGTCCGCTCCGGGGTTTCATAACGCGCCGCGCGAGCGGCGACAATCCCGCAAATGCTCCTGCCCTCTCTCAAGCCTGAACCGCAGCCGCCGCGCGCATGAAAAAAGGCTTCTATACGATCATGTCGGCGCAGTTCTTCAGCTCGCTCGCCGACAACGCGCTGCTGGTGGCCGCGATCGAAATGCTGAAGACGACGAACGCGCCGTCGTGGAACATACCGGCATTGGGGCCGATGTTTGCGCTGTTCTACGAGATCCTCGCGCCCTTCCTCGGCGCCTTCGCCGACGCCGTGCCGAAGGGCAAGGTGATGTTCTATGCCAACGGCATCAAAGTGGTCGGCTGCCTGCTGATGCTGTTCGGCGGCCACCCGCTGGTGGCCTACGCTATCGTCGGTTTGGGTGCCGCAGCGTACTCGCCGGCCAAGTACGGCATCCTGACCGAGCTGCTGCCGAACTCGCAGCTCGTCAAGGCGAACGGCTGGATCGAGGGGCTGACGATCATGTCGATCATTCTGGGCATTGCGCTCGGCGGGCAGCTGATCGGCACGGTCGTGTCGCGCCACCTGCTCGCATTCGACCTGCCCCTGTTCGACACCGGCATCACCACCGCGCCCGAGTCGGCGATTGCGGTGATCGTGTTCCTGTACCTGATCGCGGCGATCTTCAACTTGCGCATCCCGCGCACCGAAGCGCCGCTGCAGCCACTCGGCCACGGCGTGATCGGCCTGATGCGCGATTTTTCGAGCTGCAACGCGCGCCTGTGGAACGACTAGCTCGGTCAGATCTCGCTGGCCACGACCACGCTGTTCTGGGGCGTCTCGGGCAACCTGCGCATCATCGTGTTCGCGTGGGCGACCGCGGCGCTCGGCTACACGACCACGCAGGCCACGTCGCTGGTCGCCGTGGTCGTGATCGGCACCGCGGCGGGCGCGATCGTCGCCTCGCTGCGCATGA
>JANXVK010000007.1 GCA_025351675.1 Rhizobacter sp. | reverse complement strand
AACTCGATGTCCTGGGTGCTGAAACCCGATGCGCCGGCTTTCCGCTCGCGGCCGAACTTGGCCTCCATCGCGTCGTCGCTGAGGTAGGTGATGTGGCCGATCATCCGCGCGACACGAAGGCCACGGCGCGGCAGCGTGTCGTGTGCGTAGAAGTGGCCGCCGTGGAACTCCGGGTCGGTGACGATCGCGCGCCGCGCGACTTCGTTAAACGCGATGTTCTGCGCCGACAGGTTCGGCGCGGTCGCGACCGCGATGCAATGGCGCAGCCGATCCGGGTAGCGCAACGACCAGCTCAGCGCCTGCATGCCGCCGAGGCTGCCGCCGAGCACGGCAGCGAGCTGCACGATGCCGAGCGCATCGAGCAGCCGCGCCTGCGCGTCGACCCAGTCTTCGACCGTGAAGACCGGAAAGTCGGCGCCGTAGACCCGGCCGGTGTCGGGATTGGCCTGCATCGGCCCGGTCGAGCCGAAGCACGAACCGGGGTTGTTGACGCCGATCACGAAGAAGCGGTTCGTGTCGAGCGGCTTGCCGGGGCCGACGAGGTTGTCCCACCAGCCTTCGCTCTTTTCCTGACCCGCATAGGTGCCGGCCACATGGTGGCTCGCGTTCAGCGCGTGGCACACCAGCACCGCATTGCTCTTGTCGGCATTGAGCGCGCCGTAGGTTTCATAGGCCAGCGTGTAGTCGCGCAACTGCGCGCCGCTGCGCAGTGGCAGCGCGGGCGCGAACCGAAGAAACTGCGGCGCAACCTCGCCGACCGATGCGATGACACTCAAGACGAAACCCCAAACGCGCCCCGAAAAGCAAAAACCCGGTACCGCTGCAAAGGCGGACACCGGGTGGGCGTCTTTCTTTAGCGGCATTTTTATAGCGCCCGCAATTCGAAAAAAATCGGCGCTGTGATGGCGAGTATAACGAGGCGCTTCGCGGCGCGCCGCCGCGCGAACCGCTCACTGCCTTCTCACGATGCCCTCACTTCTTCATCGCCTCCTGCACCGCTCGCCGCGCCTGATCGGCGCGCTGCTGCTGTGCGCGCTGATTGGCTTCGCCGGCGCACAGGCGCCCGCACCGGCCGCGTCGTCGGCTGACATCGACACCTCGCTCGACACCATTCGCCAGCAGCTCGACACCGCGCAGCGTGCGTTGACCGACACCGGCAAGCTCGGCGACGCCGAGCTGCAGGGCATGCGCACCGAGGCACTCGCCGCGCAGCAGCGGGCGGACGACATGGCCACCGCCCTGGCGCCCCAGCTCGAGGGCCTGGACGCCCGCGTCGCCGAGATCGGCGCACCGATCCCGGGCGCGAAGGAAGACCCGGACATCGCCAGCCAGCGGGCACTGCTCGGCAAGGCGCGCGGCACGCTCGACGCCCAGGCCAAGCTCGCGCGCCTGCTCGCCGTCGAGGCCGAGCAGCTCGCGGCGCAGCTCTCGACGCTGCGGCGCTCGCAGTTTCAGGCGCGCCTCGGCGAGCGCACGACCTCGATCCTGTCGGTGCCGTTCTGGTCCGAGCTGCGCGACGCCCTGCCGCGCGACCTGCGGCGCGTGAGCGCGCTCGGCGCCGATCTCGCAACCGCCGCGCAAGGCATGCAGACCGCCGTGTGGCTGATCGTGCCGCTGGCCCTGATCGCCGCGCTGTTCTCGCTGCACGGCGTGCTGAACCGCGCAACGCAGTGGCTGACCACGCGCGCGCCTTCGGGCCGGCTGCGCCGCTCGTTGCACGCTGCCATCGTCGTGCTGCGCCGGACCCTCGCGTTCGGCGCGGTCGCCGGCACGCTGCAGGTGCTGCTGGCGTGGCAGCCGGGGTTGCCTTCGGCGACCGACGCGGCGCTGTCGCAGCTGGCCTCGGTGCTGTGGTTCTCGGGCTTCGTTTACGGCTTGGCGAGCGCGTTGCTGTGCGCCGCGCGGCCCTCGTGGCGGCTGCTGCCGATCCCCGATGCGGTGGCGACGAGCCTGCGCTGGTTTCCGCTGCAGGTCACGCTCGCGAGCCTGGCCACCTGGCTGGTCGAGCGCCTCGCGGTGCTGGTCAACGCGAGCCTCTCGACGACCGTCGCGCTGACCTGCCTGGTCGCGCTGGCGCTGGGCCTGGTCATCGTGCTGGCGCTGATGCGCGGCGAGCGCATATGGCGCCTCGAACTGGCGCGCGAAGGCGCACACGCGCGCCCGACCTGGCTCGCGATCGTCGCCGGGCTCAACTGGCTGGTGCTGGTCACGGCGGTCGTGAGCCTGCTGGCCGGCTACGTCGCCTTCGGCAGCTTCACCGTCAAGCAGGTACTGTGGGCCGGCATCGTGCTCGGCTCGACCTACCTGCTGGCCACGTTGATCGACGATGCGCTGATGGCCTGGCTGAACGGCGCGCCGCCCGAAGCGCAAGGCAACGCCGCGGCGGCCGACGGCGCCGCGAAGACCCAGCATCTGTCGCAGGTAGCGGTGCTGCTGTCGGCCGCGCTGCGCTTCGCGCTGGTGATGGTCGCGCTGATGCTGCTGCTCGCGCCGTTCGGCGAAGGCCCGACCGATCTGCTGCGGCGCAGCGGCGAGTTCACGCAGGGCATCCCGATCGGCGAGTTCAAGCTGCAGCCAGCATCGGTGTTGCAGGCGATGCTGGTGTTGGTGGTCGGCCTCGGCGTCGTGCGACTGCTGCGCGGCTGGCTCGCCGATCGCTACCTGCCGACGACCGCACTCGACCCCGGCATGCGCACGTCGGCGACCTCGCTGTTCGGCTACGCCGGCGTGGTCGTCGCGATCTCGCTGGCGATGTCGGCGATGGGCGTGGGGCTGGAGCGCATCGCGTGGGTCGCGAGCGCGTTGTCGGTCGGCATCGGCTTCGGGCTGCAGGCGGTGGTGCAGAACTTCGTCTCCGGCCTGATCCTGCTGGCCGAGCGGCCGGTGAAGGTGGGCGACTGGGTGGCGCTCGGCGGCGTGGAAGGCGACATCCGCCGCATCAACGTGCGCGCGACCGAAATCCAGATGGGCGACCGCTCGACGGTGATCGTGCCCAACTCCGAGTTCATCACCAAGACGGTTCGCAACGTCACCCATGCCAACCCGCTGGGCCTGGTGCAGATCAAGCTGCCGATGCCGCTCGACACCGATGCCGAGCAGGTGCGCGCGCTGATGCTCGCCGCCTTCGAGGCGCATGAGGATGTGCTGGATGCGCCGGCGCCGGGTGTTTCGCTCGACGGTATCGACGCGAGCAACCTGGTCTTCAACGCGACAGGCTTCGTCTCGTCGCCGCGCGCGGCCTACGGCGTGCGCAGCGCGCTGCTGTTCGAGGTGCTGAAGCGGCTGCGCGAGGCGCGCATCACCATGTCGAAACCGCCGACGATGGTGATGAGCGCGCCTGTGTCGTCACCATTGCAGCCCGAGCTGCCGAACA
>JANXVK010000031.1 GCA_025351675.1 Rhizobacter sp. | reverse complement strand
CCACCGCCTTCAGCGTGCCACCCTTCAGCCCGAGTTCGACCCACTCGCGCAGCTCGCGATCGAGCGAGCCGTGGTGCAGCGCGATCTCGCCGGCCCACGCGGGCCGCGCCTCGAGCAGCGCGTGGTACCAGATCTCCGCCTGCGATCGGGTGTTCGTGAAAACCAGCGTGGTGCGGCTCGCGGCGATCTCCTCGATGACCTGCGGCAGCATCGTCAGGCCGAGATGGCCGGCCCACGGGAAGCGCTCGGCGCGGCCAGGCAGCAGCGAGTCGATCACCAGCGCCTTCGGCACCTCGCCGCGCACCAACAGGCCGCGGTCGTCGCCGAGCAGGTCGCGCATCGCTTCGTCGAGGTTGCCCAGCGTGGCCGACATGCCCCAGATGCACAGCCCCGCGTTCCAGCGCTTCAGCCGCGCCAGCGCGAGCTGCACTTGCACACCGCGCTTGTTGCCGAGCAGCTCGTGCCACTCGTCGACGACGACCATGCGGACGCTGCCGAGCACGGCCTGCGCGTCTGCGCGCGCCAGCATCAGCGACAGGCTCTCGGGCGTGGTGACGAGCACGGTCGGCAGGCGCCGGCCCTGCGCCGCGCGCTCCGCCGAGCTGGTGTCGCCGCTGCGCGCGCCGGCGCTCCACGGATGAACCTGCGCACCGAGCGGTTGAAGTGCGAGCTCCAGTGCGCGCAGCGTGTCGGCCGCGAGCGCGCGCATCGGTGTGAGCCACAGCACCGTGAGCGGCGGTGCAGCGCGTGGGGTGGCCGGAGCAGCGGTCGCGAACGCACGCAGCGCCCCCAGCCACACCGCGTAGGTCTTGCCGGCACCGGTGGTCGCGTGCAGCAGACCGGAGCGGCCCTCGGCAATCGCTTTCCAGACGTCGCGCTGGAAGCGGAACGGCTTCCAGCCTTGGCTCGCGAACCACGCGTCCAGCGCACGTTTGACGATGACCGCCGGCTTGCTCATCCGGGCAACAACGCAGCCAGCGTGGCCAGCGTATCCGCCTCTTCGATGGTCTTGTCCTCGCGCCAGCGCAGCATGCGCGGAAAGCGCACCGCGATGCCGCTCTTGTGGCGCGTGCTGCGCGAGATGCCCTCGAAGCCGAGTTCGAAGACCAAGGTCGGTTTGACGCTGCGCACCGGCCCGAAGCTCTCGACCGTGGTCTTGCGGATCACCGCGTCGACCTTGGCCATCTCTGCATCGGTGAGCCCCGAATAGGCCTTCGCGAACGGCACCAGCGCACGTTCGGGCTCGCCGGGCGCGCCGTTCCAGACCGCGAAGGTGTAGTCGCTGTAGAGGCTGGCACGCCGGCCGTGGCCGCGCTGCGCGTAGATCAACACCGCGTCGATGCTCAACGGGTCGATCTTCCACTTCCACCAGATGCCGACGTCCTTGGTGCGACCGACGCCGTATTGGGCGTCGCGCTGCTTCAACATCATGCCTTCGACGCCGATCGCGCGAGCGCTCTCGCGCTGCTGAGCGAGCGCGGGCCAGCTGTCGCCATCGAGCAGCGGGCTGGCGATCAACGCTGGTTGTGCGGTGGCGGCAACGAGTTCATCGAGCAGCGCACGACGCTCCACGTGCGGCCGCGCACGCAGATCGCGGCCCTGCCATTCGAGCAGGTCGTAGGCGAGCAGCACCACCGGCAGCTCGCGCAACAGCTTGGTGCCGAGCGTCTTGCGACCGATCCGGCGCTGCAGCTCGGCGAACGGCTGCACGCGGCCGTCGCGCCAGACGACGATCTCGCCGTCCAGCACCGTGCCGTCGGGCACGGCCACGCCCATCGCCGCGAGTTCGGGGAAGCGGTCGGTCACCAGCTCCTCGCCGCGCGACCAGAGCCAGACTTGGCCGGCGCGCTTGACGAGCTGCGCGCGGATGCCGTCCCACTTCCACTCGACCACCCAATCGGCTGGCGGGCCGAGCGCGGTATCGAACCGATCCAGCGGCAGGTTGAACGGATGCGCGAGGAAGAACGGGTACGGCTGGCCGCCGGTCTTTGCATCCTGCTCGCCTGCGCTTTCGGCCGCGATCAGCGCCTCGTAGTCAGCCGCGCCAGGCTGGCGGCCGATGTGCGTGTAGCCCATCATGCGCTGCGCGACGCGCTTGGCATCGAGCCCGCCGACCGCCGCCAGCGCCTGCGTGACCTGCAAGCGCGACACCCCGACCCGAAAGCCACCGGTGAGCAGCTTGAAGTAGACGAAACGTTCGTCGGGCACGAGTTCGCGCCACTGGGCGCGCAGTGCGTCCACCATCGGCTCGGGTGCGGTACCGCGCAGCGGCAACAGGTGCTGCTCGACCCACTCTGCGAGGCCGCGCTCGCGCGGCGCGGCCGGCGCGGGCAGCAGCAGCGAGATCGTCTCGGCGAGATCACCCACGGCTTCGTAGCTCTCGTCGAACAACCACTCGGGTAGCTCGGCGACGTCGCGCGCGAGCGTGCGCAGCAGCTTGGTCCGCACGAGTTGCCGGGGCCGGCCGCCGGCGAGAAAGTACACGGCCCACGCCGCGTCCTGCGGCGGCGCGGCGCGCAGATAGCGCTGCAGCGCGGCCTGCTTGGCCCCGCTGGCGGTGCTCGCATCGAGCTCGCGGTAGAGCGCGGCGAAGGCTTTCATGCGGGCGGTGAAACAAGCGGCGCCTCGGGCGCCTTGTCGGCCACGTCGTCGTCGCCGTACTCGGTCTTGAAACCCTGGGCGTCGAGCCCGTGCTCGGCGAGCCAGCGCACCAGCACCGCGACGCTGCCGTGCGTGACGAGCACGCGCTCGGCGCCGGTGCCTTCGATCGCGCGCAGCAGGCCCGGCCAGTCGGCGTGGTCCGACATCACGAAGCCGCGGTCCACGCGGCGCCGCCGCCGCGTGCCGCGCAGCTGCATCCAGCCGCTCGCGAATGCATCGACATGGTCGCCGAAGCGCTTCATCCACGGTGTGCCCTGCGCGGACGGCGGCGCCAGCACGAGTGCGCCGCGCAGCATCGCGGCATCCACTCGCGGGTCGCTCGCGGCAAACGTCGGCGGCAGCACCACGCCGGCGGCGCGGTAGACGGCGTTGAGCGGCTCGACCGCGCCGTGCACGACGATCGGCCCGATGCCGGCGTCCACACCGTGCAGGATTCGTTGCGCCTTGCCAAAGGCGTAGCAGAACAGCACCGAGGCGCGCCGCTGCGCCGCGTTGGCGCGCCACCAAGCATCAATTTCGGCGAACAACACGACCTGCGCCGGCCAGCGGTAGATCGGCAGGCCGAAGGTCGATTCGGTGATGAAGACGTTGCATCGCACCGGCTCGAACGCGGCGCAGGTGCCGTCGGCCTCGGTCTTGTAGTCGCCCGAGGCGACCCAGACCTGCCCGCCGTGCTCGAGCCGCACCTGCGCCGAGCCGAGCACATGGCCGGCAGGGTGCAGCGACAGGCGCACGCCGTGATGCACGATGGTCTCGCCCCAGGCCAGCGTCTGAAGCGTGATGTCTGCGCCGAGCCGCGTGCGGAGCGTGCCGGCGCTGTCGGCGTGCGCAAGGTAGTGCGCATGACCGGTGCGCGCGTGGTCCGAATGCGCGTGCGTGATCACCGCCCGCTCGACAGGACGCCACGGGTCGATGTAGAAGTGGCCCGGCGGGCAGTACAAGCCTTCGGGCCGAGCGACGACGAGGTCGTCGGGGCGAGACGCAGCCATCGCGTCATCATCGCAGCAGAAGCTGCGGGCGCTTGTCGGACGATGCCGCTGCCGACCCATCGAACCAGTCCGGTCCGGCATTGGTTTAGTTATGAACTATCTTTCACCGCCCGCTCCGGATGTGCGGATTTAGCGACACCGCTCTGTTTTTGTCGGTGCTACCTTTGCGCCCACCATGAAAAAGCTCTGGGACATTTCCCCACCCATCGCCCCCGACTCGCCGCTGTTCCCCGGCGACACCGGCTATTCGCAGCAGTGGACGGCGACCATCGCGCCGGGCTGCGCGGTCAACCTGAGCGCGATCACGATGTCGCCGCACATCGGCGCGCATGCCGACGCGCCCTTGCACTACGCGACCGGCGAGCGCACCAGCGGCGAGCTCGATCTCGCACCCTACCTCGGGCGCTGCCGCGTCGTCCACGCCATCGATTGC
>JANXVK010000004.1 GCA_025351675.1 Rhizobacter sp. | reverse complement strand
CGCCGCTCTGGGCTTTGCCGGCGCGTCGATCGCGCAGGATGCGGCGTCCGCGCCGGCGGCCGCTGCGTCGATGGCGGCGCCTGCGGCCGATACCGCTCCGGCCGCGGCAGTTGCGCCGGCTGCGGCCGCGTCGACCCCGGTGGCGAACAAGGGCGACGTCGCCTGGATGATCGTCGCCACGCTGCTCGTCATCATGATGACGGTGCCGGGCTTGGCGCTGTTCTACGGCGGCCTGGTGCGCAGCAAGAACATGCTGTCGGTGCTGATGCAGGTGATGGTCACGTTTGCGATGATCGTGGTCCTCTGGTGCGTGTACGGCTACAGCTTGGCATTCTCCGAGGGCAACGCGTTCATTGGCGGCTTCGACCGGCTGTTCATGAAGGGCCTGTTCAACCCGGTAGACGGTTCGTTCGCGATGGCGGCCACTTTCAGCAAGGGGGTCTATATCCCTGAATTGCTGTTCATGGCGTTCCAAGCGACCTTCGCCGGCATCACCTGCTGCCTGATCGTCGGCGCCTTCGCCGAGCGCGCCAAGTTTTCGGCCGTGCTCGCATTCATGGCGCTGTGGTTCACCTTCAGCTATGCGCCGATCGCGCACATGGTCTGGTTCTGGATGGGCCCGGACGCCTACATCGGCAAGGAAGTGGTCGACGCGATGAACGCGAAGGCCGGCTACCTCTGGCAGATGGGCGCGCTCGACTTCGCGGGCGGCACGGTCGTGCACATCAACGCGGCGGTGGCCGGGCTGGTGGGGGCGTTCATGATCGGCAAGCGCGTCGGCTACGGCCGCGAGGCGTTCACGCCGCACTCGCTGACGCTGACGATGGTCGGCGCCGCGCTGCTGTGGGTCGGCTGGTTCGGCTTCAATGCCGGATCGGCGCTCGAAGCCGGCAACAGCGCCGTGCTCGCGTTCATGAACACCTTCACCGCGACCGCCGGCGCGATGCTGGCGTGGTGCATCGGCGAAACGCTGACGAAGGGCAAGGCGTCGATGCTCGGCGCGGCCTCGGGTGCGGTCGCGGGTCTGGTGGCGATCACGCCGGCCGCCGGCAACGTCGGCCTGATGGCGGCGATCTTCATCGGCCTGGTTGCCGGCTTCGCCTGCCTGTGGGGTGTGACCGGCCTGAAGAAGCTGCTCGGTGCGGACGACTCGCTCGACGTGTTCGGCGTGCACGGTGTCGGCGGCATCGTCGGCGCGCTGCTGACCGGCGTGTTCAACACCCAGTCGCTCGGCGGTCCGGGCCTGGTCGGTGACTGGGTCACCGCCGGCGTCGTCTCCAACGGCATCGGCGCGCAGGTGTGGATCCAGCTGAAGGCGGTGCTGATCACGATCGTCTGGTCGGGTGCGGTCTCGTTCGTCGCCTACTTCATCGTCGACAAGACCATCGGTCTGCGCGTCAACGAAGAAGACGAGCGCGAAGGCCTGGACATCAGCGCCCACGGCGAAACGGCCTATCACAATTGACGCTCCGCGGGAAACGAAGGCGGGGTTGCCGACGGCAACCCCTTCAAGGTGACTGACAAAGTCAAAAGGGGCCGCTTCACGCGGCCTTTTTCTTTGCTCGGGGCGCAACTTGTGCAGCTTGCGCATGTCCGGGGAAACCCCAAATGCCTAGAATCCCCCCACCGCGCATCCCCGCGGCCAGATCTTTCAGGCTTCCCCATGGTTCCGCACCTCATCACCGCACTGAACGGCCCGATCAACGAGCTGGAGCAGCGCATCCTCGAATCGCTGCCGGCGATCGAGCGCTGGTTCCGCCTCGAGTGGATGGAGCACACGCCGCCCTTCTACACCTCGGTCGACGTGCGCAACGCCGGCTTCAAGCTGGCGCCGGTCGACACCAATCTCTTCCCCGGCGGCTTCAACAACCTGACGGCCGAGATGCTGCCGCTGGCGGTGCAGGCGGCGATGGCCGCGATCGAGAAGATCTGCCCCGAGGCGAAGAACCTGCTGCTGATCCCCGAGAAGCAGACCCGCAACACGTTTTACCTGGCGAACGTGCAGCGGCTGATGCAGATCTTCCAGACCGCCGGACTGAACGTGCGCCTGGGTTCGCTCGACGACACGATCACGCAACCGACCGAAATTGCGCTGCCCGACGGCAGCGCACTCACGCTCGAGCCACTGTTGCGCACGCGCGGCCGGCTCGGCTTGAAGAATTTCGATCCTTGCACCATTCTGCTGAACAACGACCTCTCGACCGGCATTCCGAAGGTGCTGCAGAACCTGCACGAGCAGTACCTGCTGCCGCCGCTGCACGCCGGCTGGGCGACGCGCCGCAAGTCGAACCACTTCCACGCCTACGAAGAAATTGCGAAGAAGTTTGCCAAGCTGCTCGGCATGGACCCGTGGCTGATCAACCCGATGTACGCCAAGTGCGGCGAGGTCAACTTCGAGGACGGCAGCGGTGACGATTGCCTGATGACCAACGCCGAGACACTGCTCGGCAAGGTGCGCCGCAAGTACAAGGAATACGGCATCCAGGAGAAGCCGTTCATCATCGTCAAGGACGATGCCGGCGGTCACGGCATGGGCATCATGACCGTGCGCGACCCGAAGGATCTGCAAGACCTCAGCCGCCGCACCCGAAACAAAATGGGCGCCGGCAAGGGTGGCCGCGAAGTCCACGACGTGATCCTCCAGGAAGGCGTGCCGACCTATGAGCGCGTCAACGACGCGGTGGCCGAGCCGGTGGTCTACATGATCGACCGCTACGTCGTCGGCGGCTTCTACCGCGTCAACGCCGAGCGCGGGTTCGACGAGAACCTGAACGCGCCCGGCGCGCACTTCGCGCCGCTCGCGTTCGCCGAGCACAACCAGTTGCCCAAGCCCGGCGCGAAGCCGGGTGCGAGCGCGCCAAACCGCTTCTACATGTACGGCGTGATCGCGCGCCTGGCGATGGTGGCGGCGAGCTACGAGTTGGAGGCGACCGACCCGAACGCCGAGGTCTACGAGTGAACCGGGGCTGCGCTTAGGCCGATTCGCTGGGCACGGCAACTGTGAACCGCGCGCGGTTG
>JANXVK010000002.1 GCA_025351675.1 Rhizobacter sp. | reverse complement strand
GATGAAGCGCAGCTCCCGCTGCTCGCCCAAGCTTTCCACCGCCCCGACAGCGCCCGCCAGCGCGCGACCGGAGGCGTCGGGCTGGGGCTGTACCTGTGCCGGCTCGTCGCGCAGGCGCACGGTGGCTCGCTGAACCTGCGCAATGCCCATCCCGGGCTGCAGGTCGAGGTGCGGCTGCCGCGCTGACCCGCGCGGCTACTTCTTGCGCGTCTTTTCCCAGTTCTGCAGCGCGGTCAACGTGTTCGTCACATGCTTGGCCGGATTCAGGCTCTGGTAGCTGTAGATGATCGAGCGATCGGGCGTGATCACGTACGACACGCGGTTCGCGTAGTCCGGCATGATCATCATCGCCGCGTCGTACGACTTGACCACAGTCTTGGCCGCATCGGAGGCGACCGCGAACTTGCCTTGGCAGGCCTGCATCGAGAACTTGAGCTGGGTCTCGATGTCGTCGGTCGAGACGCCGATCACGGTGGCGCCGAGGGCGGCGAACTTCTCGGTCGCTTCGGCGAACTCGTGTGCCTCGGCCGAGCAGCCCGACGAGAACGCGGCCGGGAAGAAATACAGCACCACCGGCCCCTTCGCCAGCGTCTGGCTCAGCGAGAAGCTGTACTGCTTGCCGGCGAGCGCGGCCTGGGTCGTGAAATCGGGCGCCTTGTCGCCGATGTCGAGCGCGGCCCAAGCCGACGAAGCCATCGCCAAGGTACTTGCCACCACCACCATGATCTTCTTCATTGTCCACTCCTTGACATCGCGCGATCTTGCCAGAAGGGCTCCGGCCTTCTTGCTTGCGCGGTCTGAATGCGCCCGACAGTCCTTGCCGGATGCAGCCGGCAGACAAGGCAGCAGGCCCCAAGTTCAACGCCGATTGCGCCGATATGATGCGCCGGCATCGATGCACGCGCGCCGCCGGCAACACGTGCCGCCCACTCGGAGACTGCATGTTCGACTACCTCGTCATCGGCGGCGGCTCGGCCGGCTGCGTGCTCGCGGCGCGCCTGAGCGAAGACCCGAGCGTCAGCGTCTGCCTGCTCGAAGCCGGCCCGGTCGACAAGAGCGTGCTGATCCACTGCCCCGCCGGGCTCGCGGTGCTGGCGCAGTCCAGCCAAGCCAACTGGGCCTTCCAGACCGTGCCGCAGCCCGGCCTGAACGGCCGCCGCGGCTACCAGCCGCGCGGCAAGGTGCTGGGCGGTTCGAGCTCGGTGAACGCGATGTGCTACGTCCGCGGCACGCGCGAGGACTACGACCGTTGGGCCGCCGAGGGCGCGCCGGGCTGGAGCTTCGACGACCTGTTGCCGTACTTCAAGAAGTCGGAGCACAACGAGCGCGGCAGTGATGCCTGGCACGGCAGCGGCGGCCCGCTCAACGTGATGGATCTGCGCAGCCCGAACCGCTTCGGCCCCGTCTTCGTCGAGGCGGCGGCGCAGGCCGGCTACCCGAAGAACGCCGACTTCAACGGGCCGGTGCAGGAGGGCGTCGGCCTGTACCAAGTGACGCACAAGAACGGCGAGCGCTGCAGCGCCGCGAAGGCCTACCTCACGCCGAACCTCGGCCGCAAGAACCTGACCGTGATGACCGGCGCGCACACCACGCGCATCCTGATGGAGGGCAAGCGCGCGGTCGGCGTCGAGGTGCGGGTGAACGGCGCGCTGCAGCAGCTGAAAGCGACGCGCGAGGTGCTGCTCAGCGCGGGCTCGCTGCAATCGCCACAACTCCTGATGCTGTCGGGCATCGGGCCGGGCGCCGAATTGCAGAAGCACGGGATTGCGGTCGTGCACGAGTCGAGCGGTGTCGGCGCGAACCTGCACGATCACGTCGACGTGGTGCAGGTCGTCGACACGCCGGGGCTGACCGAATTGTTCGGCCTCTCGCTGCCCGGCGCGGTCAACGCGATCCGCGGCATCTTCGAGTGGCGCAATGCGCGCAAAGGCATCCTGACGACCAACTTCGCCGAGGCCGGCGGCTTCATCAAGAGCACGCCCGATGAGGCGCTGCCCGACCTGCAGCTGCATTTCGTCATCGGCAAGCTGATCGACCACGGCCGCAAGCCGAGCTTCGGCCACGGCTACTCGTGCCATGTGTGCCTGCTGCGCCCGAAGAGCCGCGGTTCGCTGAAACTCGCGAGCGCCGACCCGTTCTCGGCGCCGCTGATCGACCCGAACTTTCTCGCCGAGCGCGACGACCTGGGCCGGCTGCTGCGCGGCTTCAAGATCCTACGCAACATCCTGCAGCAGCCGACCCTCGTCGGCTACCGTGGCCAGGAACTGCCGGCCTCGGCCGGCGCGCAGACCGATGCGCAGATCGAGCAGTTCATCCGCAACCATGCCGACACGATCTACCACCCGGTCGGCACCTGCCGCATGGGCACGGGCGCCTGGGCCGTGGTCGACACGCAGCTGCGCGTGCACGGCGTGCAGGGGCTGCGCGTGGTCGACGCATCGATCATGCCGAGCATCATCGGCGGCAACACGAATGCGCCGGTGATCGCGATCGCCGAGAAGGCGGCTGATCTGATCCGGGCCACCGCGTGAGGTCTTCGCGCTTGGGGTGAGAATCGCGGCAACTTCAAGCCGCTAGGAACCCGACCCATGAAAACCAAAGCCGCAGTCGCCTGGAAAGCCGGCGCCCCGCTGACGATCGAAACCGTCGACCTCGAGGGCCCGCGCGCCGGCGAGGTGCTGATCGAGGTCAAGGCCACCGGCATCTGCCACACCGACTACTACACACTTTCGGGCGCTGACCCCGAAGGCTTGTTCCCGGCCATCCTCGGCCACGAGGGTGCGGGCATCGTCGTCGACGTCGGCCCGGGCGTGACATCGCTCCGGAAAGACGATCACGTCATCCCGCTCTACACGCCCGAATGCCGGCAGTGCAAGTTCTGCCTGTCGCGCAAGACGAATCTCTGCCAGCTGATCCGCGGCACGCAGGGCAAGGGGCTGATGCCGGATGCGACCTCGCGCTTCAGCATCGACGGCAAGCCGATCCTGCACTACATGGGCACGAGCACGTTCAGCAACTACATCGTCGTGCCCGAGATCGCGGTCGCCAAGGTGCGCAGCGACGCGCCGTTCGACAAGATCTGCTACATCGGCTGCGGCGTCACCACCGGCGTCGGCGCGGTCCTGTTCACCGCCAAGGTCGAGGCCGGCGCGAACGTGGTCGTGTTCGGCCTCGGCGGCATCGGCCTGAACGTGATCCAGGGCGCGAAGATGGTCGGCGCCGACAAGATCATCGGTGTCGACCTGAACCCCGAGCGCGAGGCGATGGCGCGCAAGTTCGGCATGACGCACTTCATCAATGCGAAGACGACCGAGAACGTCGTCGATGCAATCCAGCAACTCACCGACGGCGGCGCCGACTACAGCTTCGAGTGTGTCGGCAACACCCGACTGATGCGCCAGGCATTGGAGTGCACGCACAAGGGCTGGGGCCGCAGCATCATCATCGGCGTGGCCGAGGCCGGCGCCGAGATCAGCACCCGGCCGTTCCAGCTCGTCACCGGCCGCAAGTGGGAAGGCTCGGCCTTCGGCGGCGCGCGCGGTCGTACCGACGTGCCGAAGATCGTCGACTGGTACATGGACGGCAAGATCAACATCGACGACCTCATCACGCACCGGCTGAAGTTGGAAGACATCAACACCGGCTTCGATCTGATGAAGAGCGGGGAGTCGATCCGCTCCGTGGTGCTGTACTGAGATGCAGGGCGGCCGCTCGATCACCACGCTCAGCGAACACGCCTGTTTCGGCGGCGTGCAAGGCTTCTACCAGCACGACTCGGACGAGACCGGAACAACGATGAAGTTCGGCGTGTTCGTGCCGCCACAAGCGAAGCTCAAGCCCGTGCCGGTGCTGTTCTTCCTCGCCGGCCTGACCTGTTCCGAGGAGACCTTCGCGATCAAGGCCGGTGCGCAACGCCACGCGGCCGAGCACGGCCTGATGATCGTCACGCCCGACACCAGCCCGCGCGACACAGGGGTCGAAGGCGCCGATGCAAATTGGGATTTCGGCAGCGCCGCCGGCTTCTACCTCGACGCCACCGAAACGCCGTGGCGCACAAACTGGCGCATGGGCAGCTACGTCACGCGCGAACTGCGCAGGATCGTGTTCGGGCATTTCGAGGTGCGTGAAGACCGCGTCGGGCTGTTCGGTCATTCGATGGGCGGGCATGGCGCGTTGACGCTGGCACTGAACAACCCCGGTCTCTACCAGAGCGTCTCGGCGTTCGCGCCGATCGCCGCGCCGATGCAGTGCCCGTGGGGCGTGAAGGCGTTCACCGGCTACCTCGGTGACGACAAGAATGCTTGGGCGCGGCATGACGCGACGCAGTTGATCAAGGCGGGCGCACGTGTGCCGCCGCTGCTGATCGACCAGGGCCTCGCCGACAAGTTTCTGGCCGAGCAGTTGCACCCCGGTCTGTTCGAGGCCGCGTGCCTCGCTGCAGGCCAGCCGCTCACGCTGCGCCGCCACGATGGCCACGACCACGGCTACTACTTCATAGCCACGTTCATGGCCGACCACCTCGCGCACCACGCGCGGCACCTGCTGGCCGATTGATGAGACGAACGGTCAGACGGCGGGCCGCCGCGCCGGGCCGCCCCGAGCAAGACCCGACCCTCACGGAGGGTCGATGGCTGTACTGTGCCATCGGGGTGTCGACATGACGCAGGCGCGCAATCCGCTGCACGGCATCACGCTCGAAACGATGCTGACCGAGCTGGTCGCCCACTTCGGCTGGCAGGAGCTGGGAGAGCGCATCCTGATCAACAGCTTCAACACCGACCCGAGCATCCAATCGAGCCTGAAGTTCCTGCGCAAGACGCCGTGGGCGCGCGAGAAGGTCGAGGGGCTGTACTTGTTCATGCTGCGCGAGCAGGCGCGCACGAGGCAATCACCATGACCACACCCACCAAAACGCCCGCACCCTTCGGCAGCTGGCGCTCGCCCGTCAACGCCGAGCTGATCGCCGGCGCGACCATCCGGCTCGGCCAGCTCGCGCTGCGCGGTGACGAGATCGTCTGGAGCGAAGGCCGGCCGCAGGAACAGGGCCGCAACGTGCTGGTGCAGCGGCGTGCCGACGGCGCGCTGGCCGACCTGAACCCCGCACCGTTCAACGTGCGCACGCGCGCCCACGAGTACGGCGGCGGCGCCTTCGTGCTGCTGCCGGAGGGCGGCGCGGTGTTCAGCCACTACGACGATCAGCAGCTCTACCGTACCGGCGCGTCGGGCGTGCCGCAGCAACTGACCCATGAGGCGGATCAGCGTTACGCCGATGCGCTCGTAGACGGCAGCCGCAAGCGCCTGATCGCGGTGCGCGAAGACCATCGCGTCGGCGCTGCCGATGCGGTCGCAACGCTGGTGGCAATCGCGCTCGACACCGGCGCCGTTGAGGTGCTCGCGCACGGTCACGACTTCTTCGCCAGCCCCGCGCTCAGCCCCGACGGCCGAAAGCTCGCGTGGATCAGCTGGGACCACCCGAACATGCCGTGGGACGGCAGCGAGCTCTGGCTCGCCGAGGTGGCGGCCGACGGCTCGCTCGCGGCGCCGCGGCGCATCGCCGGCGGCCCGAGCGAGTCGATCTTCCAGCCGCAGTGGTCGCCGCGCGGCGAACTGCATTTCGTCAGCGACCGCAGTGGCTGGTGGAATCTGTACCGGCTGCGCGACAACACCTCGCAGGCGGTGCAGCCGCTGCACCCGATGGCGGCCGAGTTCGGCGAGCCGCAATGGGCCTTCGGCATGAGCCGCTACGGCTTCGATGGCGGTGGGCGCATCGTCTGCACCTTCAGCCTCGACGGCGCGTCGCGGCTCGCCACGCTCGACCCCGAAAGCGGCACGTTCACGATGCTGGCCACGCCGTTTTGCAGCATCGATTCGCTGCGTGTCGGGGCCGACTTCGCGGTCTTCGTCGGCGCCACGCCGACGCAGGCGAGCGCCGTCGTGCGGCTGGACCTGCGCACGCTCGCACATGAGCTGCTGCGCAGCTCCAGCACCGCGAGCGTCGATGCTGCGTTCCTGTCGATCGCCGAAGCCATCACCTACCCGACCGAAGGCGGGCTCGAAGCGCACGCCTTCTTCTACCCGCCGACGAACCGCGACGCCTGCGGCCCCGACGGCGAGCTGCCGCCGCTGATCGTCATCAGCCACGGCGGCCCGACCGGCGCGACCGATGCCGCGTTCAAATGGTCGTACCAGTTCTGGACCAGCCGCGGCTTCGCGGTGGTCGACGTGAACTACGGCGGCAGCGCCGGCTACGGCCGCGCCTACCGTGCACGGCTCGACGGGCAATGGGGCGTCGTCGATGTCGACGACTCGGTCAACGCGGTGCGCCACCTCATTACGCGCGGCGCTGTCGACGGCGCGCGCGTCGCGATCCGCGGTGGCAGCGCCGGTGGCTACACCACGCTGTGTGCGCTGGCCTTCCGCAGCTTCTTCAAGGCCGGCGCGAGCCACTACGGCATCGGCGACCTCGAGGCGCTCGTCACCGACACGCACAAGTTCGAGTCGCGCTACCTCGACCGGCTGATCGGACCGTACCCGCAGGCCAGGGCGCTGTATGTCGAGCGCTCGCCGATCCACCACACCGCGCGTCTCGCGAGCCCGCTGATCCTGTTCCAGGGCGCCGAGGACAAGGCGGTGCCGCCGGCCCAGGCGCAAGCCATGTTCGACGCGGTGAACGCGAAGGGCTTGCCGGTCGCGTACCTGCTGTTCGAGGGCGAGCAGCACGGCTTTCGGCGCGCCGACACGATCAAGCGCGTGTTCGAGGCCGAGCTGTATTTTTACGGCAAGGTGTTCGGCTTTGCTCCGGCCGACACGATCGAGCCCGTCGACATCCGCAACTTGAGATGACGACACCCCGATCGCCGGGTACGGCGATCGACCCTCCGAGGGTCACGAAGCGGCTCCTGCGTGGCCCTTCGTCACGCCTTGCTTGGGGCGGCCCGGCGCGGCGGCGCGGCGAACACCCGCTTTCACCTTGATGCGTCTGCTGACAGGCAGACGCGCGCGCGCACGTTACGGTCGCCCATGAGTAGATCCGGCTCTGCCGGACTACCTATATCGCCGCGGGGGACGGCCGGCAACGCCGGCCCAGGGGCGCTCTCAGAATGGAGGAGTCGAAATGAAATCGTCATGGCGGACCGCTTGGCAAGGGCAGGACATCGTGGTTTTTCGGAACGAGGCCGAGGTCGACCGGCTGCACGCGCCCGACATCGAGCGCGTCGTGCTGGTGCACCGCGGGTCGGGCGATTCGCCGGGCGATCTGGTGCAGGGGGTGGTCGAGATCGGCGATGCGTGCCTGATCTTCCCGGCCGATACCGGCTTCGCGGGCCGCGTGAACTTCGAGCGTCAGGCGTTCTGGGCCGAGAAGGGCTGCGTGTTCTGGATCAATGAGGCGCGCGCGCCGTTGCCGCTGCGGCTGCGTCGCGGCCGCTGGTTTTTCGGGCTCACGCACCCAGTGTTCACGCGCGTGCCGCGCACCGAGTTGGCGGCGCTGATCGAGCGCTGGCCGGTGCAGGGGCCGCAGACCTGGGAGCAGCGCAAGTGGCGCCGGATCGAACTCGGCCGACCGTTCGCGACAGCGGAAGAGACGCGCTTGCGGGCCTGAAACGATCGAGCCCGGCAGAGGTCGGGCCCGAAAACGAAAAAACCCGGCGTCTGCCGGGTTTTCTCTTTGGCGCTTGGTCGCTCAGGCGGCCTTGGCAGCAGCCTTCTTCTTCGCGTGCTTCTTGGCAGCTTGCT
>JANXVK010000660.1 GCA_025351675.1 Rhizobacter sp. | reverse complement strand
TCGATGCCGCGGATCAGCTCCGAGAAGTATTCGCCATGCAGATCGGGCAGCAGCGCGCCGACCGTGTGCGTGCGCCGCGTGATCATGCTGCGCGCCGCGCTCGACGGCACGAAGCGCAGTTGCGCGACCACCCCCATCACGTGCGCGCGGGTCTGCGCGGTCACGTTCGCGTGGCCGTTGAGCGAGCGCGAGACGGTGGCGACCGAGACCCCGGCCACGCGTGCAACGTCCTTGATCGTGGTGGCCATGCGACTGTGCAGATCAGTCCGTATTGAGCACCGCGCCGTTCGACGCGATCACGCTCGAATAGAAGTGCGCGCTGTCTTTCAGCGTGCGCTCCTGGGTGTCGAAGTTGACGTGGACGATGCCGAAGCGCTTCGAGTAGCCGAGCGACCATTCGAGGTTGTCCATCAGCGACCAGGCGCAGTAGCCGCGCAGGTCGACGCCCTGCTCGATCGCGTCATGGATCGCGCGCAGGTGGCTGCGGTAGTAGCCCAAGCGCAGCGGGTCTTTGACCTGGCCGTTGGCGTCGGCCTTCGGCGGGTCGTAGAAGGCGGCGCCGTTTTCGGTCACGTACTGTGGAATCGGGCCGTAGCGATCTTTCAGCCAGACGAGAATTTCGGTCAGGCCTTGCGGGTGCACTTCCCAACCGGTGTCGGTGTAGGTCGACTGCGATTGCGGCACGACCGCGGTCTTGACCGGCCACGCCGTCTCTTCGTGGCGGATCATGTCGCGCATGTAGTAGTTGATGCCGACGAAGTCGATCTTCTGTCTGATCAGCTCGTAGTCGGCCGCGGGCCACTCGGGCCAGGCCTCGCCGAAGATCTCTTTCATCTCGGGCGGGTAGCTGCCGAGGAAGACCGGGTCGAGGTACTGGCGGTTCATGTAGGCGTCGGCGCGCCGCGTCGCGGCGATGTCTTCGGGCTTGTCGGTCGCAGCATGCTTGGGCGCGAGATTCACGACGATGCCGATCTCGTGCCGGCCGAGCGCGCGGTAGGCCTGCACCGCCTTGCCGTGCGAACGCATCAACTGGTGCGATGCGATCGGCGCCTCGAAGCGGTTCTTGTGACCGGGCGCGAGCGCACCGTGCAGGTAGCCGCCATCGGTGACGACCCAGGGCTCGTTCAAGGTCGCCCACTTCTTCACGCGGCCGTCGAGGCGCTTGTACATCACGCTCGCATAGTCGGTGAACCAGTCGGCCACGTCGGGGTTGAGCCAGCCGCCGCGGTCGTCGAGCGCCGCTGGCAGGTCCCAGTGGTAGAGCGTGGCGAGCGGCTCGATGCCGTTCTCGAGCAGCGTATCGACCAGGCGCTCGTAGAAACCGAGCCCACCTTCGTTGACCTGACCGCGGCCCTCGGGCAGCACCCGCGCCCAGGCGATGCTGAAACGGTAGGCCGTCAGGCCCAGGCGCTTCATCATCGCGACGTCGTCTTTCATCCGGTTGTAGTGATCGCAGGCGACGTCACCGGTGTCGCCGTTTTTTACCAATCCCGGCGTGCGCACGAAGCGGTGCCAGATGCTCGGCCCGGCGCCGTCGGCCAGCGGCGAACCCTCGATCTGGTAGGCCGAGGTGGCCGCGCCCCAAAGAAAGGATTCGGGGAATTGGTACGTCTTCAAGACTGGGCGCTCCGCGGCTGATGGGTTGATGTAAACGTTATCATTCGCGTCAAACCGCACCCATTGGGGTAAGTGCGGTGTGAAGAAGCGTTCACATTCGTGGCGTCGCTTGGCGCGCTGGTGAATCAAACGCGCAACAAAAAAACCGCCTTGCGGCGGCTTTTCAAGGAGCGCGAGACGACCGTCAGGCAGCGCCGGGCGCCATCGCCAGCAGGCGCTGCACGCGCTCCTCGGTCGAGGGATGGGTCGAGAACAAACCGCGCAGCCCGCCGGCCGACAGCGGGTTCATGATCATCATCTGCGCCGTTTCGGGGTGACGCTCGGCCGCCTGCAACGGGATGGCGCCATCCGCGTACTGGTGAATCTTCTGCAGCGCACTCGCCAACGCACGCGGGTCGCCCGAGATCTCGGCGCCGCCGCGATCGGCCTCGAACTCGCGCGCGCGGCTGATCGCCATCTGGATCAGGCCCGCGGCGATCGGCGCGAGAAACATCACCAGCAACCCGACGATCGGGTTGGTCGAGCGCCCTTCGCCGTTGCGCCCGCCGAAGAACATCGCGAAGTTCGCGAGCATCGAGATCGCGCCGGCCATCGTCGCGCTCACGGTGCTGATCAGGATGTCGCGGTGGCGCACGTGGGCAAGCTCGTGGGCCATCACGCCGCGCAGTTCGGCCTCGCTCAACACGCGCAGGATGCCGGTCGTTGCGGCCACCGCCGCGTGCTCGGGGTTGCGGCCGGTCGCGAACGCATTCGGCGCGTCTTCTTCGATCAGGTAGACCTTGGGCATCGGCAGCTGTGCGCGTTGCGCGAGCTCGCGCACCGTGCGATAGAACTGCGGCGCGGAGCTTTCGTCGACCTCTTGGGCGTTGTACATCTTCAGCACCAGCTTGTCGGAAAACCAGTAGCTGTAGAAATTCATGCCGAGCGCCACGACGAGCGCCACCATCATCCCCGTCTGCCCGCCGATCAGCGCGCCGATGGCCATGAACAGGGCGGTGATTGCCGCCATCAGGATGGCGGTTTTCATCAGGTTGAACATTGCGTTGTTTCCTCTTCGGCTGAATCTTCGGCAAAACACCGATGCCGCATAAATGTGGGCAGGCTACGCGAGTTCAACGAATCGCCGGTGCGAAGACCCTGCCGGCCTCTGTTGACTTGCCCTGAATGAATTGCGCGATCGGCATGCGTTTGCCGCCGGCACGCTGCAATTCGGTGAAACGCAGCGCGCCTTCGCCGCAGGCCACAGTGATGCCGGTCTCGTCGACAACGAGCACTGCGCCCGGCGCACCCGCACCCTCGACGACAGCGCCGCGCCAGCACTTGATTGTCTCGCCATCGAGCACGGCGGTCGCGCCGGGGAATGGGTCGAACGCGCGCAGGCGGCGCTCGATCGCGGCGGCCGGCTCGCGCCAGTCGATCGCCGCTTCGGCCTTGTCGACCTTGTGGGCGTAGGTGACGCCCGCACTGGGCTGCGGCCGGCGCACGAGACCGCCGCAGGCCGCGAGTTCGAGCGCGCGGGCGATCAGGCGGCCGCCGAGCGGCGCCAGCCTGTCGTGCAGGCTCGCGGTGCTCTCGTCGGGCGCGATCGCGATCGACTCGATCAAGAGCATGTCGCCGGTGTCGAGCCCGGAATCCATCTGCATGATCGTGATGCCGGTGCGCGCATCGCCCGCCTCGATCGCACGGTGGATCGGCGCGGCGCCGCGCCAGCGTGGCAGCAGCGAGCCGTGAATGTTGAGGCAGCCCAGCCGCGGCAGGTCGAGCACCCATTGCGGCAGGATCAGGCCATAGGCGGCAACCACCAGCACATCGGGCCGGGCGGCGAGCAGTGCATCACGGCCGACCGCCGCCTGGTCGGGAAACTTGCCGTCGAGCCGCAAGCTGCGCGGCTGCGAGAGCGGGATGCCATGTTCCAGCGCGAAAGCCTTGACCGGCGACGGGTGCAGCCTCATGCCGCGGCCGGCAGGTCGATCCGGTTGTGTCAGTACGAGGACGATGTCGAAGCCGGCTGCGTGCAGCGCCGTCAGCGCGATCTGCGCGAACTCCGGCGTGCCGGCGAAAGCGACCCTCATGCGTCCTCGCGTGCCTTCTTCAGCATCTTGGTCTTGATCCGGTCGCGCTTGAGCTGACTCAGGTATTCGACGAAGACCTTGCCCATCAGGTGGTCCATCTCGTGCTGCACGCAAATTGCCAGCAGGCCCTCGGCCTCGAACTCCTGCTGCTTGCCCTCGCGGTCGAGCGACCGCACTGTCACCTTCGCGTGGCGTGGCACCTTGTCGTAGATCAGCGGCACCGAGAGGCAGCCCTCGTCGGCCAACGTCATCTCTTCACTCGTCGCGACCAGCTCGGGATTGATCAGCACACGCGGGTCGTCACGGGCGTCCGAGGTGTCGATCACGATCACGCGCTCATGCACATCGACTTGGGTCGCTGCCAAGCCCACGCCGTCGGCGTCGTACATGCTCTCCAGCATGTCGCCCACGAGCTGGTGGATGCGCGCGTCGACCGCCTGCACCGGTTTGGCAACGGTGTGCAAGCGCGGGTCGGGATACCGCAGGATGTTCAGCTTGGCCATGAATTTCAGTTCGGCGGGATCGCGCCGATATTGTGGGAGGCACGCAACGCCCGCCTCCGTGACAGGTCTCACACGGCGCCGTGCGCGGGGTGACTTTCGTTGCGATATCAAGGGTTTAGGGGCAGAATCTGTGAAACTGATTGAGGATTTTCGCCGAACGGCCGTTGGGCCGGCGAACTCAGCGGACTCAACCTTATTGCGCGATATCAATGCCACCGCGCATCTCCTGATTGAGAGAGACCTACATGACCCGTCATGATCGCTCCGCTTCTCGTGTTCGCCGGGTTGCCGGTGCCGTCTCCGCCAGCGCCGCGCTGAGCCTCGCGTTCTGTGCCACGGCGGTCCAAGCCGCCGATTATCCGATCACTTCGCAGCAGCGCGGAACGGCACAGAAGGTGGCGCAAGACGGCGTGCCGCTGTCCGAACTCTCGCCAACTGCGCCCGATTCGTACACCGTCAAGACCCGCGACACGCTCTGGGACATCTCCAAGCTGTTTCTGAAGAGCCCGTGGCGCTGGCCCGAGCTGTGGGGCATGAACCTCGACCAGATCCGCAACCCGCATCTGATCTACCCGGGTCAGATCCTGTACCTCGACAAGACCGGCGGCCGCGCGCGCCTGCGCGTGGGCCAGGCGGTCGGCGGCAACGACAAGCTCTCGCCGCGCGTGCGCTCGTCCGAGCTCGGCGCTGATTCGCTGGCGTCGATCCCGTTCGGGCTGATCGAGCCGTTCCTGAACGAGGCGGTGGTGTTCCAGGGCAACGAGCTCGATGCCGCGCCGCGCGCCAGAATCACACGCCCCTCCTGAGA
>JANXVK010000637.1 GCA_025351675.1 Rhizobacter sp. | reverse complement strand
GCGTGACGGTGCGGGCGCGTCGGTGGGCATGCGCGGATTGTCGCGGCACTGCGGGCGCACGCGACGGCGCGTCCAGGTCGGGAGTGACACCGTCGGCCGTTCCGCCACGCGCTGCGGTATCGTTTGGCCCATCAACCGTTGCACAAGGAGCACATCATGCCCATCGACAGGCGCCGGCTCATCGGACTGTTCGCCGCCAGCACGGCTACTGCTCTCGCCGGCTGCGGCGGCGGCGGCGACTATGGTGCGTCAACCCGCTTCGTCTGGCTCTTGAACCTGAATCCCGAGTTCCCGGCCGCCGACGTATCGGTCGGCGGTACGGTCATCGCGCCGGGCCTGCCCTTTCCGGGGCTGACAGACGCCGCCGAGGTCGAGTACGGCAGCTACACGGTCGGGCTGCGCGAACGCTCGAACGGCAATACGCAGAATTTCGACCGCGTGCGCATCGACGACTTCTCGCCCTCGCTGTTCGTGTTCTACCGCCGTTTCGGCTCGACAGGGCTCGACGCCTCGCCGCCCGGCATCATCAACTACTTCGACTCGAACGTCGCGCTCGACGTGGACCTCTTGGACGATGCCGGCGGCGCGCAGCTGGAGCGCTTGGCCTTCGAGGGCAGCGCGCGGCAAAACTCGGGCAGCCTCAACTGCCGCTTGCGCCTCTACGCGGCCGGCAGCCCGGTCCTGGTCTACGACTCCGGCCTGCGGCAGCGCACCGACTCGATCTTGGTGTTTCCGCGCTATCCGGCCGCGTCGCCGGGCTCGGGTCAGGTCGCCGTCGTCGGGTTGAACTACGGGCCGCGCAACGCGAGCGCGGTGGCTTGGCCGAACCTGCTCGGCTGACGACCGCCGCGCGCCAGCCGCTACTCTTGGTGTTGCCGGGTTCGCACGCGAGCACGCGCTGCAGCCCTTGGTCAGCGAGCTCCGGATAGCGCTGGTTGCGGTAGACGACACCCAGCGTGATGCAGGCGCTGAGCAGTTCCGGATCGGGTGCGGATCGCCTCGCGCGCCCACCCGTACGAATCGTTCGCCTTGCCCGCGGCGAGCGATTCGACCGCCCGGTTGTTCAGGCAAATCGCGATCACCGTCTGCTCGCAGATCACACAGGTGCGCCGCGCCCCGGCGCTGCGCGGCGGCACGAAGTCGATCGTCATCGGATCGTTCTCCAAGGAGCCGAAGCCGGCCTGCGGCACGCGATCGCCGAGCGTCAGGTTGACGTGGCCGACCGCGACGTACAGGTCGCCCGACCGATCCCACGCGTCGTCACCGACCACGGCCTGGCAACGCACGCCCAAGCCCATCTCCCTCGCCAGCGTCGCGGTCATCATCACCAGCGCCAGGCAGTTGCCGGGGAAGACCTGGCCGCCTACATCGTCACGCTGAACGCACACCCGGCTTACGTCGAACGTTTCGCGACCGACCTCGCCGCGCCCGGCCTGCGCATTCCACTGACCGCCGATGCGACGCTCTTCGCCGAGGCCGCGCCGTTGGGCCGCAACGTGGTCTGGCTGCACATGTTCGGCGAGCGCGCGAGCGGCTGCAAGTCGGCGCCGGTCACATCGAACCGGTGCCGGCGGCCATGTGGCGATACGAGGTGTCGGGCAAGCAGGTGCTGACGCACTGGTTCAGCTACCGGCGCAAGACGCGCGAGCGCCCGCTGATCGGCGATCGCCGCCCGCCTTCGCCGCTGGGAGAGATGCAGCCCGATGCCTGGCCGGCCGAGTACACGACGGAGCTGCTCAACGTACTCGGGTCGCTGGTGGCGCTGGAACCTGCGCAAGCCTGGCTACTCGAGCGGATTTGCAGCGCAACGTTGTTCGACACCTCCGCGCTGCTGGCGGCCGGGGCGTTCGCGCGCGCTGCCGGGGTGCAGCGCAGAGCACGTCAAGCCGACTCGTCGGGCGGCAGCGCAAGGCTCGAAGGCTTCAACTGAACAAGCGAAGCCTCAAGTGCGGCCTCATTCGACCATGGACCGATCCGATACCGTGGCGCTGTTGGGCAAGCACAAGCCTGTGCTCGCGCAGCGCTTTGGCGTCACCCGGCTGGCCCTGTTCGGCAGCGTGGCGCGTGGCACGGCCCTTCCTGGAAGCGACGTCGACTTGCTCGTCGCGTTCGACGGGCCGGCCACCCCCGACCGGTACTTCCGCGTGCAGTTCTACTTGGAAGATCTGCTGGGCCGTGCCGTCGATCTCGTGACTGAGCGGGCCTTGCGCCCACAACTGCGACCCTATGTCGAGCGCGACGCCATCACCATTACCTGATCGCGACGACCGCCTCTACCTGAGCGACATGGTGGCGTTCTGCGAGCGGGTTGCGGCCTACAGCGCAGGGCATGACCAGGAGTCGCTCGTCGCCGACCGCATGCGGTATGACGCCGTGCTGCGAAACCTGGAACTGATCGGCGAGGCGGCCACACACGTTCCCGTGACCAGGCGCGAACTCGCCCCTGATATTGCTTGACGGCAGATCATCGGCACGCGCAACCGTGCTGGCCCATGCCTATCTCGGCATTGAGCCCGAAACGGTTTGGTTGATCGTCTCCGAGAGCATGCCAACCTTGCTCCGGCAACTGCGCGCGACATTGGCCGCGCTCCCGCCCGTGATCTGATCACCCCTCCAGCTGCTTCTGGAACACCAGCCCCGCGTGCTCGCGCAGCGCGTGGAACCTGATCTTCGGCCAGTTCGCCTCGATCGCGCGCAGCTCGGGCGCGTACTCGACCAGCACGGTCGGCGCGTCGACTGCGTCGTAGGCAACGCGGTGGGCGTTGCCGTCGATGAAGCGCTGCAGCTCTTTCGGTCCGCCACTTTCCTCCGGGCAAGTCACCCAGCGCGCGACCTGGTAGCGGCTCGGCGCGATCCGCGCCTTGACGCCGTACTCGTGCTCGAGGCGGTGCGCGACCACCTCGAACTGCAGTTGCCCGACCGCGCCCAGCAACAACAGCGACGACGCCACCGGCCGGAACACCTGGATCGCGCCCTCTTCGCCGAGCTGGATCAACCCGGCCTTCAGCTGCTTGGTGCGCAACGGGTCGGCGACCTCGACGCTGCGGAACATCTCGGGCGCGAAGAAAGGCAGCCCGGTGTACTGCAGCGATTCGCCTTCGGTCAGCGTATCGCCGAGTTGCAGCACGCCGTGGTTCGGGATGCCGATGATGTCGCCGGCGAAGGCCTCGTCGAGCAGCTCGCGGCGCTGGCTCAGGAACGACACCACCGTGTTCGGCCGCATCTCCTTGCCCGAGCGCGCGACCTTGATCCGCATGCCGCGCTTGAAGTGGCCGCTGGCGACGCGCACGAACGCGATCCGGTCGCGGTGCGCCGGGTCCATGTTCGCCTGGATCTTGAAGACGACGCCGGTGAGTTTGGGCTCGTCGGGCTGCACCACGCGCTGGATCGCGGCGCGCGGGCCGGGCGAGGGCGCGAGGTCGACGAGCGCGTCGAGAATTTCCTGGACGCCGAAGTTGTTGACGGCCGAGCCGAAGAACATCGGCGTCTGGTGGCCGGCGAGAAAGGCCTCGCGGTCGAACGGCGGTGCCGCGTCGGTCAGCAGCTCGATCTCGCTTTTCGACTGTTCGTACTGCATGCCGAAGCGCTCGCGATAGGCGGGATTGTCCAGGCCGTCGAGAAACTCCTCACCGTTGTTGGCTTCCGCGCCGCCGAACAGTCGCATGCGTTTCTCACGCAAATCCATCACGCCGTGAAACGCCTTGCCCATGCCGACCGGCCAGGTGAAGGGCACGACCTCCATGCCGAGCTCGCGCTCGATCTCGTCCATCAGCGCCATCGGCTCCTGGACCTCGCGGTCCATCTTGTTGACGAAGGTCAGGATCGGCGTGTTGCGCGCGCGGCAGACCTGCAGCAGCCGGCGCGTCTGCGGCTCGACGCCGTTGGCGGCGTCGATCACCATCAGCGCGGCGTCGACCGCGGTCAGCACGCGGTAGGTGTCTTCGGAGAAATCCTGGTGGCCCGGCGTGTCGAGCAGGTTGATGACGCAGTCGCGGTACTCCATCTGCATCACGCTCGACGCGACCGAGATGCCGCGCTGCTTCTCGATCTCCATCCAGTCGCTGGTGGCGTGGCGGGTGGCCTTGCGCGCCTTCACCGAGCCGGCGATCTGGATCGCGCCCGAGAACAGCAGCAGCTTCTCGGTCAGCGTGGTCTTGCCAGCGTCGGGGTGGGAAATGATCGCGAAGGTGCGGCGGCGCCGGACTTCTTTGACCAGGGCAGACGGGGTCGGGTCGGACATGCGTGCGCGGCCGACTCAGCGGGCCGCCTCGAAGAGACAACGCGCGATTATCGGCCGCGCCGGATTCAGCGCGGCGGCGGCCCGAAGTCCTTGCGCAGCCAGTCGTCGATCAGGTTTTTCTCGTACGAGAGCGGTTGGCCGCCATGGCGTGAGCCGCGCGTCAGGAACGTGGCGTCGCGCAACTGGCGCAAGCCCTCCTTCAACACTGCGCCGTTCGCGGCGACGAGCTGAAAGCTCAGGTCAATGCGCGGCGGCGTCGTCTCGCGCACGACGCGCAGGTCCGTCCCGGAATGCCGCCAGGGTTCGATCATCCCGGCGCGCTGGACGTCGGTGATGGTCACGACCAGGCGCTCGCCGCGGTGCACACTGCGTGCGGCACGTTTCGCGACGTAGCTGCTCAGGTCGTCGAGCCAATCGGTGCGCGCGCCGAAGCTGCGGCCCATCTCGGTGAAGCCGGCCGGGTTGCGGTAGCTGACCTCGACCTTGTCGGTCGAGACCGTCGCGCCGGGCTCGCCGAAGGCCACGCCGGTCGCCGCAAGCATCAGTGCGCAGCAGATGTGGCGCAGGGTTGTTCGCATCGTAGTCATGGTGGGTTCTCCGGTTGCGACATTCGGCGCGTCCGCAGGGCCTACGGCGCCGGAACGAACGGTCGCACCACGTCCAGCAGCTTCGCAACATACGCCTCTTTCTCGCCGACGGGCGCCGCGTAGTGCAAAGCTCGCGCCGCCGCGTCAAAGCCGGCGCCGCGCACCATCAGCCAGGCGGCAAGGTACTGCGATGCGAGGCAGCCGCCGGCGGTCGCTACGGGTCCGCGCGCATGGAACGGCGCCTCTTCGACGCGCACCCCGGCTTCGAGCAACCAAGGCCGAGTCGTGAGATCGGTGCAGGCCGGCATATCGGCGAGAAGGCCGAGCCGCGCCAGCAGCAGCGCGCCCGAGCACTGCGCGCCGATCAGCTGGCGGATCGGATCGAGCTGCAGGCGGTCGAGCAAGGCGCCGCGTTTGCCAATGCTGTCGGCGATCGCCCGCGTGTAGAGGCCGCTGCCGAAGATCACCGCATCGGCCTCGTTCGCGAACTCCAGCGGCTGCTGCGCCTGCACCGTCACCCCGCCCATCGAGGTGACGTGCGCGCTCGGGCTCGTGATTTCGGCCTTCCAGCCTTGGTCACCGAGCCGGTTCAAGAGCCCCAGCGCGATGAACGAGTCGAGCTCGTTGAAGCCGTCGAAGGTGAGGATCGCGATGCGCATGCGAGCTTGAGCGCGCGGCTCAACCTTCGAGGTTTGCGCGCAGCATCCAAGCCGCCTGCTCGTGCACGGTCAGGCGTTGTGTCAGCAGGTCGGCGGTCGGCTCGTCGCTGGCCTTGTCGGCGATCGCGAAGATGCTGCGCGCGGTACGCGCTACCGCCTCGTGGCCCTCGACCAGCACGCGCACCATGTCGAGCGCCGACGGCGGCACGGCCGGCGCATCCTTCAGCGAGGTCAGCGCGCCGAACTGCGCGTAGGAGCCGGGTGCGAAGTGGCCAAGCGAGCGGATGCGCTCGGCGATCGGGTCGGCGGCGTTCCACAACTCGGTGTACTGGGCCATGAACATCGCGTGCAGCGAGTTGAACATCGGCCCGGTCACGTTCCAATGGAAGTTGTGCGTGGTCAGGTACAGCGTGTAGGTGTCGGCGAGCAGGCGCGACAGGCCCTCGCTGATGGCGCTGCGGTCCTTCTCGCTGATACCGATGTGGATGCCGACACGAGGGGTCGCAGCCGGCGCCGACTTGGTCTTGCTCTTTGTCATCGTTTTTCTCCTGCTTCGTTCGTTCTTGGCGCGAAGTAGCGCGGCCGCTCAGTGCGGCAGCGCGCCGCATGAGTGGGCCAGCACCGCCAGCCCACCGAGGTTGACGATCGCGCCGAGTGCAAGGCGCAGTGTCTTCATCTCTGTCCTCCTTGGGCGATCAGGCCCGGTCGTAGCGATCCAGGTTCATCACCTTGTTCCAGGCCGCCACGAAGTCGCGCACGAACACCTTCTCCGAGTCGCTGCTGGCATAGTTCTCGGCAAGTGCCCGGAGCTGGGAGTTCGAGCCGAACAGAAGGTCCGCGACCGTGCCGGTGAGCTTGAGCTCGCCGGTTTGCCGGTTGCGCCCTTCCAGCACGAACTCGGCATCGGCGGACTTCTGCCACTTCGTGTTCATGTCGAGCAGGTTCACGAAGAAGTCACTGGTCAGCTCGTCGGTGCGCTCGGTGAAGACACCGTGCTTGGCCTGCCCGACGTTCGCGCCGAGCGAACGAAGGCCACCGATCAGCACCGTCATCTCGGGCGCGGTCAGCGTCAGCAGGTTCGCCTTGTCGACGAGTTGCTCGGCCACCGAGGCCTCGTGCCCCTTGCGGACGTAGTTGCGGAAGCCATCGGCCACCGGCTCGAGCGGCGCGAACGAGGCCACGTCGGTCTGCGCCTGCGAGGCGTCCGTGCGACCCGCCAAGAACGGAACGGTCACGTTGTGACCAGCCTTCTTCGCGGCCGCTTCGACGGCCGCGCAGCCGCCGAGAACGATCAGGTCGGCCAGCGAGACCTTCTTGCCGCCGGATTGCGCGGCATTGAAGCCTTTCTGCACGGCTTCCAGCTTCGCCAGAACCTTCGCGAGTTCTGCCGGCTGGTTGACCTCCCAGTCCTTCTGCGGCGCGAGACGGATGCGCGCGCCGTTGGCACCACCGCGCTTGTCGCTGCCACGGAAGGTCGACGCCGACGCCCAAGCGGTCGTGACCAGCTCCGAGATGGTCAGACCCGCCGCGAGGATCTTCGCCTTCAGCGCGGCCACGTCCTGCGCGTCGACCACCGGGTGGTCGACGGCCGGGACCGGGTCTTGCCAGAGCAGCTCTTCCTTCGGTACCAGCGGGCCGAGGTACCGGGCGATCGGGCCCATGTCGCGGTGTGTCAGCTTGAACCAGGCGCGAGCGTACGCGTCGGCGAACTCCTGCGGATTGGCCATGTAGCGACGCGAAATCTTCTCGTACGCCGGGTCGACGCGCATCGCCATGTCGGCCGTCGTCATCATCGGCGCGTGGCGCTTGGTCGGATCGTGCGCGTCGGGTACGGTGCCGTCGCCGGTGCTGCCCACGGGCTTCCACTGGTGCGCACCGGCCGGGCTTTTCGTCAGCTCCCATTCGTAGCCGAACAGGTTCTCGAAGTAGCCGTTGTCCCACTTCGTCGGGTTTTTGGTCCAGGCGCCTTCGATGCCGCTGGTGAACGCGTGCACGCCGTGGCCGGTCTCGAAGCTGTTGATCCAGCCGAGGCCCATGTGTTCGATGGACGCACTCTCCGGTTCCGCACCGATGTACTTCGAATCGACAGCGCCGTGGCACTTGCCGAAGGTGTGGCCGCCGGCCGTGAGCGCCACGGTCTCTTCGTCGTTCATCGCCATGCGGGCGAAGGTCTCGCGGATGTCGCGGGCCGAACCGAGCGGATCGGGTTGGCCGTTCGGGCCTTCCGGGTTGACGTAGATCAGGCCCATCTGGACCGCCGCGAGCGGGTTCGCGAGCTCACGGTCGCCGCTGTAGCGCTCGTCGCCCAGCCAAGTGGTCTCGGTACCCCAGTTGATGTCTTCTTCCGGTTCCCAGACGTCCGGGCGACCGCCGCCGAAGCCGAAGGTCTTGAAGCCCATCGACTCCATCGCGATGTTGCCGGTGAGGATGAACAGGTCGGCCCACGACAGCTTGCGGCCGTACTTCGCCTTGATCGGCCAGAGCAGCCGGCGCGCCTTGTCGAGGTTGCCGTTGTCGGGCCAGCTGTTCAGCGGCGCGAAGCGCTGTTCGCCACTGCCGCTACCGCCGCGGCCATCGGAGGTACGGTAGGTGCCTGCGGCGTGCCATGCCATGCGAACGAAGAACGGCCCGTAGTGGCCGTAGTCCGCCGGCCACCAAGGCTGCGAGTCGGTCATCAGTGCGTGCAGATCCTTGATGACCGCATCCAGATCAAGGGTCTTGAACTCGGCGGCGTAGTCGAAGTCGGGGTCCATCGGGTTGGACAGCGATGACTGCTGGTGCAGGACCTTGAGGTTCAGCTGTTCGGGCCACCAAGAGGTGTTCATCGTGCGCGCGGCGGGTTTGTGGGCGCCGCCCACGACGGGGCACTTGGATTCGTTGGACATGCTTGTCTCCTGAGGATGGTTGCTGCAACACCTGTGAGTCTAAAGAAATCAAATCGTCGACACCAATTGATGGCTTCTATTCGATAGATAGGTGCAATGTCATTCGGACGAAAGCCCTGTCAATTGACGTGAACGCAGAGGCGCATGTGGCGTGGCTGGCCGGCCGGCCTCAGTCGAGCAGCAGCGCCATGCCCGGATCGCCCCTGCGCATCGCCCTGCGATACGCTTCGCGCTCACCGATCCGCCCCAGGTACGCCGTGATGTTCGCATAGGGTCGCAGATCGACCGGCATGAAGTAGCGCATGGTCGTCAACGAAAAAACCATCATGATGTCGGCCGCGGTCAACCCGGCGCCCGCCAGAAAGAGCGCATCGGCCAGTCGCGCGTCGATCAGGCCCAGCGCGCGGTCCAGGCGGCCGCGGGTGGCGACGAGAACGGCGTTGTCCGCCGGCAGATCGAGACGGCGCAGCACCATGTTGCGCCCCATGTTCGGCTGCAGGTTGCCGTTCGCGAAGTGGAGCCAGTACAGGTACTCGGCAAAGTCGGGGTGCGTCGGCGCCAGCGTCAGGCGGCCACCGCCGTGCTTGGCAATGATGTAGTCGGTGATGGCGCCTGATTCGGCGAGCACAAGATCGCCGTCCGTGAGCACCGGCGCAGCGCCGAGCGGGTGAAGCGCCCTGAGCTCGGGCGGCGACAGATTGGTGACCGCATCGCGGACGTAGTGCTTCAGCTCATAGGGCACGCCGAGCTCTTCGCAGAGCCAGATGATGCGCTCCGACTGCGACTTGCCGAGGTGGTGAATGGTCAGCATGTTTCAGATACCCGCCGCAAGCCTGAGGGCCGCCAGTTTCGCAGGTTCGGGCGGGAAGCGGCGGCGCACGGCGTTGCGGTGCCGACGCCAGCGTCCGGTGTCACGACAGCCGATTCACGCCCTCGAGCGGGCAGCCATAGATCGCGTTGCGCAATGCCGCGATCGCCTCGTAGCGCGTGAAGGTGCGCCGCCACACGAGCACCACGCGGCGCGTCGGCACCGGCTTCGTGAACGGGACGTAGACGATGTGCGGCTGCTTGTCCTTCGGCACGCTGAGCTGTGGCACCACCGTCACGCCCATGCCCGACGCGACCATGTATTTGATCGTCTCCAGCGACGAGCCCTCGAAGCTCTTGCGGATGCCCTCGGCCTCGCTGCTCGCGAAGCGCGCGTACTCGGGGCAGACCTCGAGCACGTGGTCGCGAAAGCAGTGCCCGGTACCGAGCAGGAGCATCGTCTCGTTCTTCAGCTCCTCGGTGCTGATGGTCTTGCGCTTGGCCAGGGG
>JANXVK010000597.1 GCA_025351675.1 Rhizobacter sp. | reverse complement strand
GCTACACGCGGGCCAAGGCCGGCAACATCGGCGTGTGCATTGGCACTTCGGGGCCGGCCGGCACCGACATGATCACCGGCCTGTACTCGGCGATCGCCGACAGCATTCCGATCCTGTGCATCACCGGCCAGGCGCCGCGCGCGCGGCTCTACAAGGAAGACTTCCAGGCGGTCGACATCGAATCGATCAGCAAGCCGGTGACGAAGTGGAGCGTCACCGTGCGCGAACCGGCGCAGGTGCCGCGCGCATTCCAGCAGGCTTTTCACCTGATGCGCTCGGGTCGCCCGGGCCCGGTGTTGATCGACCTGCCGTTCGACGTGCAGATGGCCGAGATCGAGTTCGACATCGACACCTACGAGCCGCTGCCGGTCTACAAGCCGCAGGCGACGCGCAAGCAGATCGAGAAAGCGATTGCGATGCTGCAGGCGGCGGAGCGCCCGCTGATCGTCTCGGGTGGCGGCGTGATCAACGCCGATGCTTCCGACCTGCTCCAGGAGTTCGCCGAACTCATCAACACGCCGGTAATCCCGACGCTGATGGGCTGGGGCACGATCCCCGACGACCACCCGCTGATGGCCGGCATGTGCGGGCTGCAGACCAGCCACCGCTACGGCAACGCGACGATGCTGGCGAGCGACTTCGTGCTCGGCATCGGCAACCGCTGGGCGAACCGCCACACCGGCTCGCCGGAGGTGTATTGCAAGGGCCGCACCTTCGTCCACGTCGACATCGAGCCGACGCAGATCGGCCGCGTGTTCGCGCCGGAGCTCGGCATCGTCTCGGACGCGAAGGCCGCGCTGACGTTGTTCGTCGAGGTGGCGCGCGAGATGAAGGCCGCCGGCACGCTGCGCGACCGCGGCGAGTGGGTCGCCGAGTGCCGCGAGCGCAAGCGCACGATGCTGCGCAAGACGAACCTCGACACCGTGCCGATGAAGCCGCAGCGCGTCTACCAGTGCATGAACAACAACTTCGAGCGCGGCACGACCTACATCAGCACGATCGGCCTGAGCCAGATCGCCGGTGCGCAGTTCCTGCACGTGTTTGGTCCGCGCCAGTGGATCAACTGCGGCCAGGCCGGCCCGCTGGGCTGGACGATCTCCGCCGCGCTCGGCGTGCGCGTCGCCGACCCGACGCGCAAGATCGTGGCGCTCAGTGGCGACTACGACTTCCAGTTCATGATCGAAGAGCTCGCGGTCGGCGCGCAGTTCAAGCTGCCCTACATCCACATGGTGGTGAACAACAGCTACCTTGGCCTGATCCGCCAGAGCCAGCGCGGTTTCGACATGGACTACTGCGTGCAGCTCGGCTTCGACAACATCAATGCGCCGCACATGGAAGGCTACGGCGTCGACCACGAAGCGGTCGTGAAAGGCCTGGGCTGCAAGTTCGTGCGCGTGCACAAGCAGGAAGAGATCGCGCCGGCGATCAAGCAGGCCGAGGCGTGGATGGTCGAGCACCGCGTGCCGGTCGTGATCGAGGTGATGCTCGAGCGCGTGACCAACATCTCGATGGGCACCGAGATCGACGCGATCAACGAGTTCGAGGAACTGGCGACGAGTCTGGCCGATGCGCCGACCGCCATCGGCATGCTCGACTGAATGGGCACGACACCATGACGAAATTCGCCGCCAACCTGACGATGCTCTTCACCGAGCTGCCCTTCCTCGACCGTTTCGAGCGCGCCGCGCGCGCCGGCTTCAAGGCCGTGGAGTTTCTGTTTCCCTACGACTTCCCCATCGCCGAGATCAAGAATCGGCTCGTCGCGAACCGGCTGGAGCTGGTGCTGCACAACCTGCCGGCCGGCGATTGGGCCGCGGGTGAGCGCGGCATTGCGTGCCTGCCCGATCGCGTCGCAGAGTTTCGTGGCGGGGTTGCGAAGGCAATCGAGTACGCCACGGCGCTCGGTGTGCCGCGCATCAACTGCCTCGCCGGCAAGACGCCGAGCGGCTACAGCGACGCGGCGATCCGCGACGCGCTGGTCGGCAACCTGCGCTTCGCCGCCGCGGCCTTGAAGGAGGTGAACATCAAGCTGCTGATCGAGCCGATCAACACCTTCGACATCCCCGGCTTCCACCTGAGCCGAACCGCCGATGCGCTCGCGCTGATCGACGACGTGGGCTCCGACAACCTGTTCGTCCAGTACGACATTTACCACGCGCAGCGCATGGAAGGCGAGCTGATCGCAACGATGACCAAGAACCTCGCGCGCATCGGCCACATCCAGCTCGCCGACAACCCCGGCCGCAACGAACCCGGCACCGGCGAGATCGCGTGGGAGCGCGTGTTCGCCGCGCTCGACCGCGTCGGCTACGACGGCTGGATCGGTTGCGAGTACAAGCCCGCGACCACCACCGAAGCCGGGCTGCACTGGCTCGAAACAGCAAAGAGGAAATCGGCATGACGAGCACACCGCTCAAGATCGGATTCATCGGCCTGGGCATCATGGGCACGCCGATGGCGGGCCATTTGAACAAGGCTGGCCACCAGCTGTTCGTGTACACGCACGGCAAGCTCGCCCCCGAGATCGCCGAGAGCGGCGCGACGGTCTGCACCACCTCGAAGGGCGTCGCCGAGCGCGCTGAGATCGTCTTCATCATGGTGCCGGATACGCCCGATGTGGCCGCCGTGCTGTTCGGTGACGACGGTGTCGCGAAGGGGCTCTCGAAGGGCAAGACCGTCGTCGACATGAGCTCGATCTCGCCGATCGAGACCAAGGAGTTCGCGAAGAAGATCAACGCGCTCGGCTGCGACTACCTCGACGCACCGGTCTCGGGTGGCGAGGTCGGCGCGAAGGCGGGCACGCTGACGATCATGGTCGGCGGGCCCGACGCGGCGTTCGAGCGCATCAAGCCCTTGTTCGAGCTGATGGGCAAGAACATCACCTTGGTCGGCGGCAACGGCGACGGCCAGACCTGCAAGGTCGCGAACCAGATCATCGTCGCGCTGAACATCGCGGCCGTTGGCGAAGCGCTGGTGTTCGCCAGCAAGGCCGGCGCCGACCCGGCGCGTGTGCGCGCTGCGTTGATGGGCGGTTTCGCCGCGTCGCGCATTCTCGAAGTGCACGGCGAACGCATGGTCAAGCGAACATTCGCGCCGGGCTTTCGCATCGGGCTGCACCAGAAGGACCTGAGC
>JANXVK010000673.1 GCA_025351675.1 Rhizobacter sp. | reverse complement strand
CGCGAGCAGGGCTTCGTCGATCTCGCGCGGCGCGATGTTCTCGCCGCCCTTGATGATCAGCTCCTTGATGCGGCCGGTGACGAAGAAGAAGCCGTCGGCGTCGCGGTGGCCGAGGTCGCCGGTGCGCAGCCAGCCATCGGGCGTGAGGGCCGCGCGCGTCGACTCCTCGTTCTTGGAGTAGCCGCGCATCTCATTGGGACCACAAATCGCGATCTCGCCGGCTTCTCCGTCGGACAGCGACGCCAAATGCGTGTCGACCAGGCGCACCTCGCAGCCTGACGCGCGACCCACAGATCCGAAGGTACCGACCGGCGACGGGTCGAGCAGCCGGCTCAGACGCGTTTTTTAGGACAGCCAAGGGGCGCCGGGTACGCATGAGCGCGCCCAACGAAGCCCTGGGCTCCTCAAAGCGCCACGGTCATGTGCACGGGCGGGCGCCTGCGCTGGAACGCCGTCGCACCCTCGTACGCCGCGGCGATGCGCAGCAACAGCGATTCGCGCATCTCGTCGCCGATGATCTGCATGCCGATCGGCAGGCCATTGCCGTCAAAGCCGCAGGGAACCGAGATCGACGGCACGCCGACCCAGCTGAAGGGCAGCATGAACTGCCTCCCGCGGTCGTAGGTATCGCCGCTGGCCGAGAGCACCGGCGCCACGGTGGGCAGCGTCGGCGTCAGCAGCGCGTCCACCTGCTTGAAGACCTCGCGGAACTGCGCCTTTTGCTGCGCGCGCTCGGCCAGCGCGTTGTCGTAGAACTCACGAGAAACCTTCTCGCCGCGTGAGATGTTGCCCTGGACGATGGGGCCGAACAATTTCTTGTTCGCGGTTGCGCGGTATTCGGCGCCGAGGACTTGGTTGAACTCGTAGAGCAGGATGTTGAACAGCGATGAGTACTCCAGCGGCCCGGCCAGCATCGGGATGCGCACCGGCACCACCGTGGCACCCAGCCTGGCCAGCGTGCGACTGGCTTCCTCCACCGCCCGGGCCACGTCGGCGTCGACATCGCGGTAGGTGTAATTTTCTATGATGCCGATGCGCAGGCCGCGCACGCCGGCGCCGAGGTCCTTGCTGAAGTCCTCGTCGGGCGACTTCACCGAGTTCTTGTAGCTTGGGTCGTAACCCACCATCGCCTGCAGCAGCGCGGCGACGTCGGCCACCGATCGGCCCAGCGGGCCGGCCACGTCCAGGCTGTAGGCGCGCGGGTAGACGCCGCTCAGGCTCACTCGGCCAAACGTGGGGCGGATGCCAGTGATGTTGCCCCAGCTCGCCGGCACGCGTATCGATCCGCCGGTGTCCGAGGCCGTGCCGCCCAAGCACAACCCGGCGGCGATGGCCGCTCCCGTGCCGCTGGAGGAGCCGCCCGGAGAGCGCGTCAGGTCCCAGGGGTTGTGCGCGTCGCCGAAGAAGGCGTTGGTGCCCGAAATGCCTGCGGCGAACTCGTTCATGTTCGTCTTGCCCAGCGAAACCACGCCGGCTTGCGCCATGCGCGCCACCACAGTGGCGTCGGCGTTGGGTATGCGGTCCTTGAAGAACTCCGAGCCGACAGTGGTGCGCACACCGCGGGTGTCGTAGAGGTCCTTGTGGACGATCGGAATGCCGTGCAACAGCCCGCGGTCCTTGCCGGCACGCAGTTCGGCATCCAAGCGTCGTGCCTGATCGAGCGCCTGCTCGGCAGTCACGGTGATGAAGGCGTTCAACGTCGGCTGCAGCTCGTCGATGCCGCGCAGGTAGGAACGCGTGAGTTCTTCGCAACTGAACTGGCGCGCGCGCAGGCCGCGCGCGGCCTCGGCGATCGAGTCCGGCAGCGCCCCGCTGCGCGCCGCCACGCCTGGCCCGGCGCAACCGGCCAGTGGTGAAGTCAGCACCGCGGCACCGGCGCCAGCCAGCCCGACCAGAACAATGCGCCGACTGGGCGAGGGCAGGGTCGCACAAGTCGTGCTCGGAGGTGTTTCATGGGTCTTCATCACGTCGCCTCCAGGTAGTTGTCACATGGCGCGCCGGTGAGGGCGCAGGGTTGTTTGCTCATCGTCGTCTCTCAGGTCGGACCTTCACCATCGATTCGGGCCAGCTCCAGCAACTTCAAGCGCTGCACTTTGCCCGACGGCCCGCGAGGCAGGTCGTCGACGAAGCGGAACAGCTTGGGCGTCTTGTAGCGGCCGAGCTGCGTCAGGCAGAACGCGCGCAACTCGTCTTCGCTGCAGACTGCGCCTTCGCGCAGCACCACGCAGGCCATGATCTCCTGGCCGTAGTGC
>JANXVK010000562.1 GCA_025351675.1 Rhizobacter sp. | reverse complement strand
GCCGGATGCGCGCATCCTCTATCTGCATGCCGAGCAGTTCATCACCGACGTGGTCAAGAACTACCAGCGCAAAACCTTCGACGAACTGAAGGCCAAGTACCACCAGCTCGACCTGCTGCTGATCGACGACGTGCAGTTCTTCGCCGGCAAGGAGCGCACGCAGGAGGAGTTCTTCAACGCATTCGAGGCACTGCTCGCGAAGCGCGCCCACATCATCATGACCAGCGACACCTACCCGAAAGGGCTGGTGGACATCGACGAGCGCCTGACCTCTCGCTTCGACGCCGGCCTGACGGTTGCGATCGAGCCGCCCGAGCTGGAAATGCGCGTCGCGATCCTGATGCGCAAGGCCGAGCTCGAAGCCACGCCGATGCCCGAAGACGTGGCCTTCTTCGTCGCGAAGAACGTGCGCGCCAACGTGCGTGAGCTCGAAGGGGCGCTGCGCAAGATCCTGGCTTACTCCAGGTTTTCACACAAGGAGATCAACATCGGCCTCGCGCGCGAAGCGCTGAAGGACCTGTTGTCGATCCAGAACCGCCAAGTCGGTGTCGAGAACATCCAGAAGACGGTGGCCGATTTCTACAAGATCAAGGTCGCCGACATGTACAGCAAGAAACGCCCGGCCTCGATCGCGCGGCCGCGCCAGATCGCGATGTACCTCGCGAAAGACATGACGCAGAAGAGCCTTCCCGAGATCGGCGAACTGTTCGGCGGCCGCGATCACACGACCGTGCTGCACGCGGTGCGCAAGATCGCCGCCGAGCGCCAGAAGAACACCGAGTTGAACCAGCAACTGCACGTGCTCGAGCAGACTCTGAAGGGTTGATGAATGCACACGAAGTTTCAACACGGTGTCAAGCAACAAACCTGGGGACAAGTTTCTGGCAACTGGGCACCTGTCCACAGGCCAAGAGGGTTCGTCAAAGTTGTTGTATGTCCGGCCCACCCCAACCAAGGGCTCCAACCCCAAGGTTTGCCATGCCCTAAGTGATTGACGGAACAGGCGAAAATGGCGTTGTCCACAGAAACCGGCGTTCTCTACTACTACGACCAAGTTAAGAGGTTCAAATGATTGTCTTGAAGACAGCACAAGAAAAAGTTTTGAGCGCACTGCAGGCCGTGGCCGGCATCGTCGAGCGGCGCCACACTTTGCCGATCCTGGCGAACGTGCTGATCCGCAAGACCGGCGAGAACCTGGAGCTGACGACCAGCGATCTGGAAATTCAGGTTCGCACCCATGCCGAACTCGGCGGTGACAGCGGCAGCTTCGCGATCACCGTCGGCGCGCGCAAACTGATCGACATCCTGCGTTCGATGCCGGCGGATCAGATCGTCACGCTGACGGCGAACCAAAACAAGCTGACCCTGCAAGGCGGCAAGAGCCGCTTCACGCTGCAGACCTTGCCGAGCGACGACTTCCCGCTGGTGCAGGAAGCGGCAGACTTTGGCCCCGCCTTCAGCGTGCCGCAGAAGGCGCTGAAGGGTCTGATCAACCAGGTGCACTTCGCGATGGCGGTGCACGACATCCGCTACTACCTGAACGGCATCCTGTTCGTCGCCGAAGGCAAGAGCCTGACCTTGGTCGCGACCGACGGACATCGGCTCGCGCTGGCGCAGGTGACGCTCGATGTCGAGATCCCGAAACAGGAAGTCATCCTGCCGCGCAAGACCGTGCTGGAGCTGCAGCGCCTGCTGAAGGACGAGAAGGATGGCGACGAAGGTCTGATCGAAATGCGTTTCGCCGGCAACCAGGCCAAGTTCAGTTTCAGTGGCATGGAATTCGTCACCAAGCTCGTCGAGGGCAAGTTCCCCGACTACAACCGCGTGATTCCGAAGAACCACAAGAACGCAGTGACCCTCGGCCGCGTGCCATTTCTGGCGAGCCTGCAGCGCGCGGCGATTCTGACCAGCGAAAAGTTCAAGGGTGTGCGCGTCAACATCGAGCCCGGCACCTTGCGCATCGCGTCGAGCAATGCCGAGCAGGAAGAAGCGAAAGAAGAGCTCGAGATCGACTACGGCGGCGACTCGATCGAGATCGGCTTCAACGTGACCTACCTCATCGACGCGCTCTCGAACATGAGCGTCGAGATGATCAAGCTGGAGCTGCAGGACACCAACTCCAGCGCGCTGATCACCGTGCCGGAGCAGGCCGGATTCAAGTACGTGGTGATGCCGATGCGCATCTAGCGCGACGGCAAATCGACCAACGACCAAGCGGGCTTCGGCCCGCTTGAGTGCTTTTCAAGAGGCTGGCTTTCAGCAGGTTCAGCCCCAGATGTGAGTGTGAAAGACCCGATGAGCGATAACCAGAACACCCCCGGAGACGACGCCGCGAAGAAGGCCGCGACGGCCAGCGAGTACGCCGCCGACAGCGCCGCGTACGGCGAAGGCAGCATCCAGATCCTCGAAGGGCTGGAGGCGGTGCGCAAGCGCCCCGGCATGTACATCGGCGACACCTCCGATGGCACCGGCCTGCACCATTTGGTGTTCGAGGTCGTTGACAACTCGATCGACGACTCGCTCGCCGGTTACTGCGACGACATCGTCGTGACGATCCACTCTGACAACTCGATCAGCGTGACCGACAACGGCCGCGGCATCCCGACGCGCGTGAAGATGGACGACAAGCACGAGCCAAAACGGTCGGCGGCCGAGATCGCGCTGACCGAGTTGCACGCCGGCGGCAAGTTCAACCAGAACAGCTACAAGGTCTCGGGCGGGCTGCACGGCGTGGGCGTGAGCTGCGTCAATGGCCTTTCCAAGTGGCTGCGCCTGACCGTGCGCCGCGACGGCGAGGCGCACTTCATGGAGTTCAAGCAGGGCATCCCGCAAGAGCGCCTGCTGGAGCAACGCGACGGTTTCGAGGTGTCACCGATGAAGATCATCGGTCAGACCGACCTGCGCGGCACCGAAGTTCACTTTCTGCCCGACCTCGAGATCTTCTCGAACATCGACTTCCACTACGACATCATCGCCAAGAAGCTGCGCGAGCTGAGCTTCCTGAACAACGGCGTGAAGATCCGGCTGCGCGACGAGCGCAACAACAAGGAAGATACCTTCGCCTACGCCGGCGGCGTGAAGGGCTTCGTCGAGTTCATCAACACCGGCAAGAAGGTGCTGCATCCGACCGTGTTCGGCGCGACCGGCGAGAAGGTCAGCGAACAGGGCACGACGATCACGACCGACGTGGCGATGCAGTGGAACGACGGCTACAGCGAGAACGTGCTGTGCTTCACCAACAACATCCCCCAGCGTGACGGCGGCACCCACCTGACCGGCCTGCGCGCCGCGATGACGCGAGTGATCAA
>JANXVK010000525.1 GCA_025351675.1 Rhizobacter sp. | reverse complement strand
CTCGCGCAGCATCGCAAAGAAGCGCGTGGGGTGCGCCAGGCCCGCGGCGGCCAGCAGCGGGCGGGCGCGCAGCGCGTCGAGCGCGTCGTGGCTCGCGGCCGCGCCGCGCCACCAGTCGGCCAGCGGCACGACGCCGGCCAGCGCGCGCAGTGCGAGCGTCCCCGGCAGCGGTGTCGCCGCCGCCGCCGCGTTGTAGACAACCAGGCTGCGCGCCGGCAGCACGCGCGGCACGGTCTCGCGCAGTGGCCCGGCCGGCAGCAGCCAGCCGTTGCCGGCGCCGCGCTCGTCGAACACGATCACCTGCGCGTTGCGCGCCAGCGCAAGGTGCTGCAGGCCATCGTCGCTGACGATCACGTCGGTCTGTGGATGCAGGCGCAGCAATTCGCGCGCCGCGCCGACCCGGTCGCGCCCGACGACGAGCGGCGCCTCGGTGCGCAGGTGCATCAGCAGCGGCTCGTCGCCGCAGCGTTCGGCGGCGACGGCGCGCGTCACCTCGAGCACGCCGTCGTGGCTGCCGGCGTAGCCGCGCGCGACGATGCCAGGCGTGCGGCCTTGTCGACGCAGCGCCGCGACGATCGCGATCACCGTCGGCGTCTTGCCGGCGCCACCGGTGATCAGGTTGCCGACAACGACGACGGGCACCGGCAACGCATGGGTGGGCAGCGCACGAACGCGATACAGCATCCGCCGCAGCGCTGTGGCCGCGCCGTACACGAGCGCCAGCGGCAGCATCGCCCAAGCGAGCGGGCCGCGCGTCAGCCAGATGCGCTGCAGGCGCTGCGCGAAGGTCGGGTGAGCGGCCAATGCGCTGCGGCGCTCGTGGGTCGAACTCGGCTTCAGCGCGCTTCGCCGCCCGAGGAGGTCTGGGTCGCGAAGGTCAGCCGCGGCAGATTCGCGCGCCGCGCCGCGTCCATCACGTTGATCACGCTCTGGTGCGCCGCGGTGGCATCGGCCGAGACGATCACGACCGCGTCGGTCGTGCCGGTGGCGGCCGCGGTGAGTTCGGCCGTCAGGGCCTCGACGCTGCGCCCTTCGACCGGCTTGCGGTTCACCGAATAGCGGCCGTCGGCCGAGACCGCGACGATCACCTCGCGCTGCCGGTCGCGCAGCTTCTCGGCATCGGCCACCGGCAACGTGATCTGCAACTCGGTGAACTTCGAGTACGTGGTCGACAACATCAGAAAGATCAGCACCACCAGCAGCACGTCGATGAACGGGATCAGGTTGATCTCCGGCTCTTCGGGTCGGGCCTTGCGGAAGCTCATCGGCATCGGGTGATCCTCAGCTGCTCTCGCGGCGGTCGACGACGAAGCGCATCAGGTGCGGCACGAGCCGGTCCGAGGCCTGCTCCATGTCGAGCGTGTAGCCATCGACCCGGCCGCGGAAATGGCGGTAGAACATCAGCGACGGAATCGCGATCATGAGCCCGAACGCGGTGTTGTAGAGCGCCACCGAGATGCCGTGCGCGAGCAGCGCGGGGTTGTTGCCGGTCGGGGCCTGCGAGCCGAAGATCTCGATCATGCCGATCACCGTGCCCATCAGGCCGAGCAGCGGGGCTGCGGACGCGATCGTGCCGAGCGTGTTCAGGTAGCGCTCGAGCCGGTGCACCGCGGCGCGCCCCGCCGACTCGAAAGTGTCGCGCAACTGGCGCTCGCTGATGCGCGGCTCGGCGATCACCGCGCGCACGCCGGTCGCCAGCACGCTGCCGAGCACCGAGTTGTCGGCGAGCTTGTTGACCACGTCAGCCGGCGGCAGGTGTGCGCGCGTCACCGAGATCACCTCGTCGAGCAATTTGGGCGGCACGACGCGCGCGGTGCGCAGGCTCGACAGGCGCTCGAGCACCAGGGCGAAGGCCGCGATGGAACACAGAAGGAGGGGCCAGATCGGCCAGCCGGCGGCTTGTATGATCGAAAACAATCGGGCCCTTTCGACAGTGTTTCGGCGCGGCGAGGGGATTTCGGGACGCGCGATTATGGCCTGAAGCATTCGCGCTCACGCGTCACTGTCGCCGGCGTTGCGGCCGCGCATCCATCCGGGCTTTCCCCCACGCCTGCGACGGCGTGTCAGACATCCACCGGAACTGTGGATAACTTTGTGGGCAACCGGCCGCAGTTCGCCGCCAAGGCCCGAATCTGCAAGGCCCGCGACACATTGCTCAATGTTTAAGCAGATAAAAACCGTTGAAAATCAATAGCTTGCGTATTTGTTTCAGGCCTGTGACAGGGTCAACGGCCGGCGCGTTCATGTGCGGCGCAATTGTGGAGTTGTCGACCCGCGCCGGCATTGGGTTTGCGCATGGCTGACGGACACGGGGCAAGCCCGTCGTGCGGCGCTTGGGGCGTCGCGGCCTTGGTGCGCGAGGTCGGCGACCTGCTCGCCGGGCGCTTCAGTGTCTGCACGGTGCGCGGCGAGATCTCGGGCTTCTCGCGCGCCGCCAGCGGCCATTGTTACTTCAACTTGAAGGATGCGGACGGCGGCAGCGCGTTGCTGCGCTGCGCAATGTTTCGGCGCGCTGCGAGCCTGCTGGCGTTCACGCCGCAAGACGGCCAGCTCGTCGAGATTCGCGGGCGCCTGGGCGTGTACGAGCCACGTGGCGAGCTGCAGGTCATCGTCGAGGCGATGCAGGGTGCGGGTGCCGGCGCGCTGTACGAGCAGTTCCTGCGCATCCGCGCGCGGCTGGAGGCGCTCGGCCTGTTCGACGCAGCGCGCAAGCGTGCGTTGCCGGCGTATCCGCGCGCTGTCGGCGTCGTCACCTCGCTCGGTGCGGCCGCGCTGCAGGATGTGCTGACGGCGCTCGCGCGCCGCGCGCCGCAGGTTCGCATCGTCGTCTATCCGAGCCTGGTGCAGGGTGCTGCGGCGCCGGCGGCGCTGGCCGAGGCGATCGGCCTCGCGTCGCGTCGCGCCGAGGTTGACGCGCTGATCGTCTGCCGCGGCGGCGGTTCGCTCGAGGATCTCTGGGCCTTCAACGACGAGCTCGTGGTGCGGGCGATCGTCGCGGCCGGGGTGCCGGTCGTGTGCGGCGTCGGGCACGAAACCGACATCACGCTGGCCGACCTCGCTGCCGACCTGCGCGCGCCGACGCCGACCGCACCACGAGCTCGTCGTTGAAGGCCCAGAGATCCTCGAGCGAGCCGCCGCCGCGGC
>JANXVK010000515.1 GCA_025351675.1 Rhizobacter sp. | reverse complement strand
CACACAGCCAAGAGCGCCTTGGCATGCGGCGTGCGCATGCCAAGGCCAGCGGATAAACTGCGCCACCCCACTCAATGGACTCGTCATGTTCCAGCGGCTGCGAGAAGACATCGCCTGCATCCTCGAGCGCGACCCTGCGGCGCGCAGCGCGTGGGAGGTTCTGACGTGTTATCCCGGCCTGCACGCGCTGGTGCTGCACCGGCGCGCGCGCTGGTTCCGTGTCAACGGCATGCACTGGCTGGCGCGCTTCACATCGCACGTCGGGCGCTTTCTGACCGGCATCGAGATTCACCCGGGTGCCACGATCGGCCGACGTGTGTTCATCGACCACGGCATGGGCGTGGTCGTCGGCGAGACCGCCGAGATCGGTGACGACTGCACGATCTACCAAGGCGTCACCTTGGGTGGCACCTCGCTCGCGAAGGGCGCGAAGCGGCACCCGACCTTGGGCCGCGGCGTGATCGTCGGTGCCAATTCGCAAGTGCTCGGCGGCTTCACGGTCGGCGATGATGCGCGGGTCGGCTCGAACGCGGTCGTGCTGAAGGAAGTGCCACCCGGCGCGACGGCGGTCGGCAATCCGGCCCGCGTTCTGCACAAGGAAACCGACGCGGTGCGCGAGGCGGCCGCCGCGAAGATGGGTTTCTCGGCCTACGGCATCACGCAGGGCGACGACCCGATGGCGCACGCGATGAAGGGCCTGATCGACAACGCCTCCGGCCACGAGCACCAGATCGCGTTGCTGTGGCAGGCGATCGAGACGCTGTCGTCGCGGTCGCGCGAGCTGCCGACGCCGGATTGCGTGCCGCACGATGCGAACACGACGGAAACCTTCGACGCAGAGCGCTTCAACCAGCTGATGAAGTGACGACCCCAAGGCGCCTTCGGCGCTGCGAGGGGAGCGCGGGCCACTTGGGGCGGCCCGGCGCTGGCCTGCGATTCGCCGCTCCGGATCAGAGCAGCAACAGCAGCAGCGGCAGCAGCAGGCCCAGCCCCGACCAGTCGCGCGGCACGTCGACCATCAGCTTGTCGCTGTACGCGCTGACGAAACCGTCCGGCTCGACGCTGCGGTAGCGGAAGTAGTAGCGGCCACCACTGGCCGGCATTGGCAGAACCCATTCGGAGCCGCTGACCTCGGCCTTCGAGACGATCTGCGTGAACCCGATATCGCGCGCAAACTCCACTTGCTGCCGGTCTTCAGGGCGTCCGCTCCACTTGAAGACAAGGCCGTTGCCATCCGCCGGGCGCGCGACCTGAGCGGGCCCGGGCGTCGGCCGCAGCTCGAAGCGCTGCGGGTCACCGAACGGGCCGTGATCGCCGTCGGGGCGCACGCTCGCCAGGCGCCAGTGGTACGACCCGGGCTTGGCAATGTCCGAACGCAGGTTCGCGGCGTCGATGTTGTCCCGATCGTGCACGATGCGCGTGAACGCGGCGTCTTCGGCGACCTGCAGGCGCGCGCGTGACGCATCGACGTTCGGCGCCCACGCGAACTCGACCGCGCCGACCGTCTGTTTCGCGCCTGACCGCGGCGCCCGGTACGCCGGTGGCACGGGTCGCGCCTTCAGCACGAACGGTCGCGTCGCGTCGACACCTTCGATGCCTTGGGTGTCGACCCGGCGCGCACGCAGATACCACTGCGCGTCGTCGAGGCCGGCGATGCGGACCTCGGCACCGGCGGCGACCTGCTGGTCGCTCACCAGCTTGTCGAACGCCGCATCGGCGGCGACCTGCACGCGCAACGGCGTCGCATTGCCGGCCACGACGAAGCGCACGATCGGGCGCTCGAACCGTTCGGGCAGCGCCGCCAGATCGGGCGCACCCAGCAGCGGCGCGACGATCGGGGCCCGGTCGCTGGTGTCGGCGGAGGCGCCGAAGCCGGCGCGCAGATCGTCGCCTTGTTTGCCGCTGCGCGCATCGAAGCGCACGACGCCTTCGATCACCTCGGCGTGGGTGCGTCCGGTGGCGCCTTCGTCGAACCCGACGCGGAAGTGGGTGCCGCGCACGCCGATCACCGCGGTCGGCGTCACCACCTCGAGCGGCTTGGCGCGCAGCACCTTGGTCGCGAGCACTTCGACCGAGCCGCGCAACACGCGCAGCGTGCCGGCAAACCAGTGGCCTGTCGAGCTCGCGCCGGTCGGCGGGTCGGTGCTGGCGAACCGGCGAGCGCCGTAGTTGCGGCTCGCTGCGACCTCGGCCAGGCTCGATGGTGGCACGCGCACGCGCGAACCGTCGGCGAGCGCGACGACCGCCGAACCGTTCGGCCCGGTCTGTACCGCTTGCCCTTCGCTGATCGCCCCGCCGACGGCTGCCGGCGCGCCGCCGGCTCGCACGTCGCCGGTCACGCTGACGAACGTGGCGCTGACCGCATCGCCGCGCAGCAGTCGCGTCGGGATGCGCAAATGCTGCCCCGGCAGGATCCGGTTCGGATCCGCCAGCTGGTTGATCCTCGCCACCTCGCGCCACGCGGTCGGCGAGACCAGTACGCTGTTCGACAGGCCGATCAGGGTGTCGGCGCGCACGACCACGAACTCGACCATCGTGTCGGCGGCGCGCGCGCCAGTCGCCAGGGTTGCCGCCAGAGTCATCGCCACCAGCGAGCGCCCGGTTGCGAAATCGGGACGATGACTCGGCATGATCGTGTTCCTCAGGCGGCGGGTGGGATGCGCTGCGCCGATTTCGGCCGGAACGCCTTGCAGATCGTCGGGTCGGTCTCGATGTACGGCCCGCCGATCAAGTCGACGCAGTAGGGTACCGCCGCGAAGATGCCGTGCACGGCCGGTTCGGCCGCCGGCAGCCCGGCCAGCGTCTCGGCGATCGCCTTCGGTTGGCCCGGCAGGTTGATCACCAGCGCCTTGCCGCGGATCACCGCGACCTGGCGCGACAGGATCGCGGTCGGCACGAAGGCGAGGCTGATCTGGCGCATCTGCTCGCCGAAGCCGGGCATGAGCTTGTCGGCCACGGCGAGCGTGGCCTCGGGCGTCACGTCGCGCGGCGCCGGGCCGGTGCCACCGGTGGTGAGCACGAGGTCACAGCGCTGCGTGTCGACGAGGTCGATCAAGGCTGCGCTGATGCCGGCCTGTTCGTCGGCGATCAAGCGTGTTTCCCAGTGAATCGGATTGCGCACGGCCGAGCCCAGCCAGGATTGCAGCGCCGGGATGCCTTGGTCGACATAGACGCCGGCCGAGGCCCGGTCGCTGATGGAGACCAAGCCGATGCGGACCGATTCGTACGCGCTCATCAGGCAACCTCCGTGCTTCGCACTGCGGTGTATGAACCCAAGGCCCCGACGGGGTCTCTTCGTGGACCTTGGCGGGCGGGCAGGCTCATTCGAGGGGGTGTTCCTTGATGAACTGGAACAGTTCGCGAAATGCGCGGCCGCTGCGTTTTTCGGGCACCAGTGCGGCGTCTTTGCGGGCGGCGCGGATCAGGCTGCGCAGCTGCTGCACGTCGGTCTCGGGGTGATCGGTGATCCAGCGCGTCGCCGCTTCGTCGTCGGCGAGCAGTTCGGCGCGCCAGCGCTCGGCCTGGTGCAGCGCGAGCGAATCCTGGGCGCGGCCGAGCTGCATGTCGGTCACGGCCTGACGGACGGCCTCGACATCGTGTTTGCGCATCAGCTTGCCGATGTACTGCATCTGGCGGCGCTTGCCCTCGAAGGACTTGGTTTTCTTGAACTGGCGGATCGCGTCGAGCAGCTCCTCGGCGATCGCCAGACCGTCGATGCGCGCATCGGGCAGCGCGACCACGGCTTCGCCCAGCGCCTGCAGCTCGTGCGAGGCCTGCTTCATGCGCGTTTTGCTTGGCCGGTCGTCGAACGAGAAGACCGGCGCCGGCTTCGGCGCGGGCGTGGTCGAGTCTTCTTCGGGGGGGTCGGGCAGGGAGTTCATCAAGGCGGCGGAGGGCGGGAAGCAAGGTTCGTCAGGCTGGCTGAGGGGCTCGTTATCATAGTCGCGCATCCGCGTGCCGCCACCCGGCGCCGCGCTCCTCACCGGCCACTCCCCACCCATGTCTTCTCCCCAGCCCTCGGCGACACCCCCCTCCGGCTTTGCCTACGCGCCCGCGCAGTTCCAGCAGCACGTGGAGGACGCCTTGGCGCTCGCGCGCTCGATCGGGGCCAGCGATGCGGCGGTCGAGGTCTCGGAAGGGGTCGGCCTGTCGGTGTCGATCCGCAAGGGCGAGACCGAGAACGTCGAGCGCAACCGCGACAAGTCGATGGGCATCACCGTCTACATCGGCCAGCGGCGCGGCAACGCGAGCACCTCCGATTTCTCGCGCGCCGCGCTGGAGCAGACGGTGCGCGCGGCGCACGACATCGCCCGCTTCACCGCCGAGGATTCGGCGGCCGGCTTGCCCGATGCGCAAGACATCGCGACCGGTGCTGCCGCCGCTCGCGACCTCGACCTGTTCCACCCGTGGGCGGTCGATGCCGAGCGCGCGCTGCAGATCGCGTTGAAGTGCGAAGCCGCCGCGTTCGGTGTCGACAAGCGCATCACGAATTCGGAAGGCGCCGGCGTCTCGGCGCAGCAGTCGCACTTTTTCGCCGGCAACAGCCGCGGCTTTCGCGGCGGCTATGCGAGCTCGCGGCATTCGTTGTCGGTCGCGCCGATCGCGTCGCTGCCCGGACGGCGCGGCGACGACATGCAGCGCGACGCCTGGTACACCTCGATGCGCTCGGCCGACGAGATGGCGTCGCCCGAGGCGGTCGGGCGCTACGCGGCTGAACGCGCGCTGTCGCGGCTGAAGTCGCGCAAGATCGAGACCTGCGAGGTGCCGGTGCTGTTTGAGTCGTCGCTCGCGGCCGGCCTGCTCGGCGCGTACGTGCAGGCGACCAGCGGCGGTGCGCTGTACCGCAAGTCGACCTTCCTGCTCGACAGCCTGGGCACGCAAGTGCTGCCCAAACACATCGACATCTTTGAGGACCCGCACATCCCGCGCGGCAAAGGCAGCGCGCCGTTCGACGACGAAGGCGTGCTGACGACCGCGCGCGACGTGCTGAAGGCGGGCGAGGTGCAGAGCTACTTTCTGTCGACGTATTCGGGTCGCAAGCTCGGCATGCGCACCACCGGCCACGCCGGCGGCTCGCAGAACCTGACGCTGACGAGCCGGCTGACCCGACCCGGTGACGATTTGCCGGCGATGCTGAAGAAGCTCGGCCGCGGCCTGTTCGTGATCGAGCTGATGGGGCAGGGCGTGAACTACGTGACCGGTGACTACTCGCGCGGCGCGGCGGGCTTCTGGGTCGAGAACGGGCAACTTCAGTACCCGGTGCACGAGATCACGATCGCCGGCAACCTTCGTGACATGTTCAAGGGCATCCAGGCCGTTGGCGCCGATGCCTACACGATGGGCAGCAAGACGATCGGCTCAGTGCTGCTTGAGCGGCTGAAGATCGCCGGGCTGTAATCAGCCGCTCGTGGCTGCGCGGTAGAGCTTGCCCGAGCGCGTGCCGGTGCGGCAGAACGCCAGGATCGGCTTTGGCAACTCGGCCAGCAGCGCGGCAAAGCGGGCGATCTCTTCGGGCGTCTGCACCGCCGGCAGCACCGGCAGCCACGCATATTGCAGGCCGGCGGCCTTCGCCGCAGCTTCGATCACGGCGCTGGTCGGCTGATCCGGGCCTCCCTCGTAATCTGGCCGGTTGTTGACCACGCTTTTGAAACCGGTCTGCACCGCCCACGCCATCGCGTCGGCATCGAGCTGCGGCGCGACGCACACATCCGCGCTCAGTTGCTGAACCTGCGGCGCGCTCACGGCGTGAGCGCCCTCTTGACCGCCGCCGAGACGAGCGCCATGTCGGCCTTGCCAGCCAGCCGCGTCTTCACGGCGCCCATGACCTTGCCCATGTCGCCCGGACCTTTTGCGCCCAGCTCGGCGACGATCGCGGCGACCTCGGCCGCGACTTCGTCAGCACCCATGCGCTGCGGCAGGTAGCCTTCGAGCACGACCAGCTCGGCCGCTTCCTTCTCGACCAGATCGGGCCGGTTGCCGGCCGTGAACTGGGTGATCGAGTCCTTGCGCTGCTTCACGAGCTTGTCGACGATCGCGATCACCGCCGCGTCGTCGAGCACGATGCGCTCGTCGACCTCGCGCTGCTTGCAGGCCGCGAGCAGGCCACGGATGGTCAGCAGCCGCAGCGCGTCTTTCGCGCGCATGGCGGTCTTCATGTCTTCGGTGATCTGGTCTTTAAGGCTCATCACAACTCCTGTCGGAACACAAACGAAAAAGCCCGCGGTGCGCGGGCTCTCTTGGGGCAATGACGGGCCTCGAAGGGCCGTCTACCGCGACGCTCTCCAACCGCGTCAGAACAGTTTCTTCGGCAGCTGCATGCTGCGAACGCGCTTGAAGTGACGCTTCACGGCGGCTGCCTTCTTGCGCTTGCGCTCGGCGGTGGGCTTCTCGTAGAACTCACGGGCACGCAGGTCGGTCAGCAGGCCGAGCTTCTCGATGGTGCGCTTGAAGCGGCGCAGTGCCACGTCGAATGGCTCGTTTTCTTTGACGCGAATCGTAGTCATGTAAAAGGTTGATCCTGAAATTAAATGCGCTCGGTGTCGGCGAGAACGTCTGGAACCGAAGGGTCCGGAGTTCCGGTTCTCTGCACTCTCGCCAATCGAAACGCTAGTTTTTGCCAGCAAAGACGACGATTATAGCCCGCTCGTAAGTGCTGCGCAATAACTGGCTTTTGCGCACACACTTGTGCCCCGTAC
>JANXVK010000483.1 GCA_025351675.1 Rhizobacter sp. | reverse complement strand
CTTCGCGACGCAGCCTTCGGGCGAGAGATTGCCCTTCAGGATCGCGAGGTGGCCGTGCGCATACATCGGCTTGTCGATCGCGCGGATCACGTCCTGGTCGGTGCGGGGCACATCGGGGATCGCGGCGAGGTTCTCGGCCACGGTCTTGCCGGTGATCGTGATGCAGTCGCCGTGCAGAAGGCCGGCGGCGAGCAGCGTCTTCATCACCTGCGGGATGCCGCCGGCGCGGTGCAGGTCGACCGCGAGGTACTGGCCGGATGGCTTCAGGTCGCACAGCACCGGCACCTTCTGGCGCATGCGCTCGAAGTCGTCGATCGTCCACTCGACCTCGGCCGCGTGCGCGATCGCGAGGAAGTGCAGCACCGCGTTGGTGGAGCCGCCGGTCGCCATGATCACGGCCACCGCGTTCTCGATGCTTCTGCGCGTGACGATGTCGCGCGGCTTCAGGTTTTTCTTGACCGCCTCAACCAGCACGCGCGCGGCCTCGGCCGCGTGGGCGACGATCTCGTCGTGCGGGTTCGCCATCGTGCTCGAGAATGGCAGGCTCATGCCGAGTGCCTCGAACGACGAACTCATCGTGTTCGCGGTGTACATGCCGCCGCACGATCCGGTGCCGGGAATGGCGCGGCGCTCGATCTGGGTGAAGTCTTCTTCGCTCATGTTGCCGGCGCTGAACTGGCCAACGGCCTCGAACACGCTGACGATGTTCAGATCCTTGCCTTGGTAGCGGCCTGGCAGGATCGTGCCGCCGTACACGTAGATGGCAGGCACGTTCGCGCGCAGCATGCCCATCATGCCGCCGGGCATGTTCTTGTCGCAGCCGCCGACGACGAGCACGCCGTCCATCCACTGGCCGCCGACACAGGTCTCGATGCAGTCGGCGATCACCTCGCGCGAAACCAGGCTGTACTTCATGCCTTCGGTGCCCATCGCCATGCCGTCGCTGATCGTCGGCGTGCCGAAGATCTGCGCGTTGCCGCCGGCGGCCTCGATGCCGGCCACGGCCGCGTCGGCGAGCTTCTGCAGCCCGGAGTTGCAGGGCGTGATCGTTGAGTGGCCATTCGCGACGCCGATCATCGGCTTCTTGAAGTCGCCTTCCTCGTAGCCCATCGCGTAGTACATAGAACGGTTCGGCGCACGTGCGACGCCCTCGGTGATGTTGGCGGAGCGGCGGTTGATCTTGTCTGCGCTGTTGTCGGTCGCGTCGGTCATCGTGTGTCTCCTTCAGGGCTGCAGAGTATCCGGCGCCGCGATGGCTGCGTCCAATAGATATGAAGTTCCGTATTGATATGCTTGGCGAATGAATATCGCGGACCCGTCCGTCGAACTGCGCAGTTGGCGGCAGTTTCTGATGCTCGCGCAGACGCTGCACTTCGGCCGCGCGGCCGCGCTGCTGCACATCACCCAGCCGCCGCTGACGCAGGCGATCCAGCAACTCGAGCGGCGCTTGGGCACGCTGCTGTTCGAGCGCACGCGTCGCAGCGTCGCGTTGACGCCGGCCGGCGCCGCGCTGGTCGAGCCGGTGCGGCAGTTGCTCGCGCAGGCCGCGGCCCTGCACACGCGGGCGCGTGACGCGGCGGCGGGCGAGGTCGGCCGCGTGCGCGTCGGCTTCATCTCGACGGTGGGCTTCGGCCCGCTGCCGCTGTGGCTGCGCGCGTTCCGCGAGCAGCAGCCGGGCATCGCGATCGAGCTGATCGAGGCGACCAGCGATGTGCAGCTGAAAGCCTTCGAGCGCGGCGAGATCGATGTCGGCTTCATGTTGCATGCGCCGGGGCTCTCGCCCGCCGCGCCCGCGAGCCTGCAAAGCCTGTCGCTCGGCGTCGAACCGCTTGTGCTGGCGCTGCCCGACGCCGCGCCGTGGACGACGCTGCGCCGCCTGCGGCCGGTCGACGTGCTCGCCCAGCCGCTCGTGATCTTCCCGCGCACCGCGACGCCTTCTCTTTACGACGCGGTGCTGGCCTTCTATCACCGCCACGGTGTCACGCCAGTGATCGCACAGCAGGCGACGCAAATGCAGACGATCGTCAACCTCGTGTCCGCGGGGCTGGGCATCGCGCTGGTGCCCGAGGCGGTCACGCAGCTGCAACGGCCCGGGGTCGTCTATCGACCGTTGCCGAGTGCGTTGGCCGAACTCGCGCCGCACTGCGAGACGAGCCTGCTGTGGCCGGTCGACGCGGCGCGCGTCGTCACCCGCTTCGTCGAGTTCGTGCGCGCGCTGGCACCGAAGCCGCTGGGTTATCGTTCGCGCTGATTCCTGCTGGCCACGTCTTCATGCTTCATTACCCCGAGTTCAACCCGGTCGCGCTGCAGATCGGCCCGGTCGCGATCCACTGGTACGGCCTGACCTACCTGGTCGCGTTCGTGCTGTTCATCTGGCTCGGCGCGATCCGCGTCAAGCTCGCACAGTTTGCGTCGCGCGACTGGTCGCGCCGCGACGTCGAAGACCTGCTGTTCTACGGCGTGCTCGGCGTCGTGATTGGCGGGCGCATCGGCTACGTTCTGTTCTACAAGCCGGGCTATTACGCGGCGCATCCGCTCGAGACATTCGCGGTCTGGAAGGGCGGCATGGCGTTCCACGGCGGCATGCTCGGCGTGATTGCGGCGATGGCGCTGTTTGCGCGCACCCGCGGCCGGCAGTTCTTCGACGTGACCGACCTGATCGCGCCGTGCGTGCCGACCGGGTTGGCCTCTGGCCGCATCGGCAACTTCATCAACGGCGAGCTGCCGGGCCGCTTGGCCGACCCGGGCCTGCCTTGGGGCATGGTCTATCCGAATGCCGGGCCGCTGCCGCGCCATCCGTCGTCGATCTACCAGTTTTTGCTCGAAGGCTTGCTGCTGTTCGTGCTGCTGTGGATCTATGCGAGAAAGCCGCGTGGTCTCGGGCAGGTCTCGGGCGCGTTCCTGGTCGGCTACGGCGTGCTGCGTTTCATCGCCGAATTCTTCCGCGAGCCGGATGATTTTCTCGGCCTGCTCGCACTCGGTCTGAGCATGGGCCAATGGCTGTGCGTGCCGATGATTCTGTCCGGCATCGCGATCTGGTTCTGGGGCCGTGGCCGCCAGCCCCGCGCCGCCTAAAAT
>JANXVK010000396.1 GCA_025351675.1 Rhizobacter sp. | reverse complement strand
AGCTGCCACCAGTGGCCGAGGATCAGCTCGCTCTGCGCCTCCGACAACATCGTGCCCCACGACACCTGGTCGACACCGACGCCGAGGCCGAGGTACGACAGGATCACCTCCGACTTGATGAAGCCGACGACGTGGATCGACAGCTGCACCAGCACGACGTGGCTGACGTTCGGCAGGATGTGGCGGAACATGCGCGACGCGTTGCTCGCGCCGATCGCCTCGGCCGACCGCACGTAGTCGCGGTTCGCGTGCTTGATGAACTCGGCGCGCACCAGCCGGTAGATGCCGGTCCAGCCGGCGAGGCCGAGGATCAGCACGACCGAGCCGATGCCGCGCCCGAACACCGCCGCGAACGCGAAGATCAGCAGGATGCCGGGGATCGCCGTGAAGACGTTGTAGACCCACTCCAGCAGGTCGCCGACCTTGCCGCCGAAGAAGCCGGCGACGGCGCCGAGCAGCGTGCCGATGAGGGTGGCGAGCACGGCCGCCGACACGCCGACCAGGATCGAGACCTGCGCGCCCTTGATCGCCTTGGCGAGCACGTCGCGGCCGAGCCGGTCGCCGCCGAACGGCAGCGTGTCGGCCTTGATGCTGTCTTTCGTCTGGTACTTCTTGGCGGCTTCGGCCCATTCGGCATAGCGCGGCGCGAGCGGGTCGACGGCCGAGATGTCGACGTTCGGGCCGCTCGGGGCCGCGACAGCGATGCTCTCGGTCTTCGGTGCCGGGCCGACGAAGGTCGGCGGCGCGTCGGGCACGCCGCGCTCGACCTGCCAGTCCGCAGCAATCAGGCCGACGCCGGCCGCGAGCACGACGAGCAGGAACACCACCACGATCACGAGCGAGGCCATGCCGACGTGGTCGGTCTTGAAGCGCGTGGCCGCCGCGGCCCACACGCCCTTGCCGCGCGTCATGCTCGGCGTCAGTTGCGGACTCGAAATCATGACAGCCTCCAGGCCGCTTCGCGCCCGGCCCCCGAGGGGCGTTCGCCTTCCTTGAGGCGGCTCGGCGAAATGCGCGTGCTCATTTCAATACCACCCGCGGGTCGACCAGCTTGTAGAGGATGTCGGTCGCGAGGTTCACGACCATCGTGATCACCGCGATGTAGATCGCGAACGCCTGGATGACCGGGTAGTCGCTGCGGTTCACCGCCAGCAGGATTTCACGGCCGAGGCCCGGGATCGAGAAGAAGACCTCGATCAGGAACGAGCCGACGAAGATGCCCGGCAGGCTCACCGCGACGTTCGTCAGGATCGGGATCATCGCGTTGCGCAGCACGTGCTTCATCAGGATGACCGGCTCGGTCAGGCCCTTGGCGCGCGCGGTGCGCACGTAGTCGTGGCCGATCTCGTCGAGGAAGAAGGTTCTGTACAGCCGTGTCGTCGGCGCCAGCGAAACCGCGACCGCCAGCAGCACCGGCAGCGGCGCGTAGGTGGTCAGGTTGGTCCAGACGCTGTCGCTCCAGCCCTGCACCGGGAACAGGCCGAGCTGGAACGCGAACACGTACTGGCCGACGATCACGTAGACCAGGAACGAGATCGACAGCGCGACGGTCGTGAGCACCATGATCGCGCGGTCGGTCAGCGAGCCGCGCACATAGGCCACGCCCATCGCGAACGGAATCGCCAGCAGCGTGTCCAGGATCAGGATCGGCACCATCACCGTCAGCGTCGCCGGCAGGCGGGTCGCGAACAGGTTCGAGACGGCCTCGTTGGTGGCCCAGCTCTTGCCCCAGTCGAAGGTGACGATCTGCTTCAGGAAGATGAAGAACTGGGTCCAGAGCGACTCGTTCAGCCCGAGCTGCTGGCGGATCGCGTCGATCTGCTGCTGCGTGGCATTGAGGCCGCCGAGAATTTCGGCGGGGTCGCCGCCGAAGGCTTTGAATAGCAGGAACACCAGCAGCACGACGCCGAACAATGTCGGGATCATTTGCCACAGGCGTCGGATCAGATAGGCCGCCATGGCTGTCACACACTCCTCATCCAGTCAGATCGGGGCACCGAGCGCGCCGCCCGCGCTCGTGGCGGGGCGGGCGATGCACAGTGCGAGCGGACGGGAGTCTAGGGCCTGCGCGGGGCGACCCTCCCCCGCGTTTGCCCTGTTCACTGGCGCACGGCGCGCGCCGTGCAGCCAATTCGCATGCGCCGGGGTCGGCTGCCGCGGAACCTTGGTGCTTGCACCGTGTCTGAACGCTCGGCGCTGCGCCTAGACTCCCGCCTTCCTGCCCGATCCGGGCTGCTGTCGTGATCCCACAAGGAACGCCGTTCATGCCCCCTCGCGCCGCCAACGTGGTCACACCACCGCGCCGCTCTTTCGTCTCGCGCGGTGTCGGCGCGCTCATCGGCAGCTGGCTGGCGCCGTGGGCCGCGGCCCAGCCGGCGCCGGCCGCCACACCGCAGAAGGTGCTGCGCTACGCGATTCGGGTTGCCGAAACCGGTTTCGACCCGGCCCAGATCAGCGATCTGTATTCGAGCCTGATCGCCTCGAACATCTTCGATTCGCTGTACCAGTACGAATTCCTGGCCCGCCCGGTACGGCTGCGGCCGAGTATCGCGGTCGCCCTGCCCGAGGCCTCGGCCGATTTCAAGCGCTTCACGATTCGCATCAAGCCGGGCATCTTCTTCGCCGACGACGCGGCGTTCAAGGGAGTCAAACGAGAGTTGATCGCCGCCGATTACGTCTACGCGATCAAGCGCCACTTCGACCCGCGCTGGAAAAGCCCGACCTACCAGACGCTGGAGAACAACAAGATCGTCGGCCTCGACGAGCTGCGCCAGGCGGCGATCAAGAACAAGACACCGTTCGACTACGACGCGCCGGTCGAGGGCCTGCGCGCGGTCGATCGCTACACGATCCAGTTCAGGCTCGGCCTGCCGAATCCGCGCTTCGCCGACGCGCTGAGCGACCCGGCGCGCACCGGCGCGATCGCGCGCGAGGTCGTCGAGCTCTACGGCGACCGGATCCCCGAGCACCCGGTGGGCACCGGGCCGTTCCGTCTCAAAGAGTGGCGGCGCAGTTCGCTGATCGCGCTCGAGAAGAACCCGAACTACCGCGACGAGTTCTACAACGAGGAGGCGCCGGCCGACGACCCGCTCGCGCAGGCCGCGCTCGCGAAGCTGAAGGGCCGCAAGCTGCCGATGATCGACCGGGTCGAGATCAGCGTGATCGAACAACCGCAGCCGCGCTGGCTGTCGTTCATCAACCGCGAGATGGACCTTGTCTGGCAGGTGCCTGAAGACTTCACCAACATCGCGATTCCGAACAACCAGGTCGCGCCGAACCTGGCCAGGCAGGGCGTCTACCAGGTGCGCTATCAGCGCAACGACGCGTCGATGTCGTACTTCGGCATGGAGAACCCGGTGGTCGGCGGCTACACGCCCGCCAGGGTGGCGCTGCGGCGCGCGATCTCGCTCGCCGTCAACGTCGAGGAAGAAATTCGCGTGGTGCGGCGCGGGCAGGCGATTCCAGCGCAGTCGGTCGTCGCGCCGGGGCTGTACGGCTACGACGCCGCGTTCATGAGCGAGATGGGCGAGTTCAACCGCGGCAAGGCGCAAGCGCTGCTCGACCTCTACGGCTACGTCGACAAAAATGGCGACGGCTGGCGCGAGAATCCCGACGGCACGCCGCTGACGATCGACTACGCGACCCAGCCCGACGACCTGAGCCGCCAGCTGATCACGCAGTGGAAGAAGAACATGGACGCGATCGGCATTCGCATGGTCTTCAAGACCGCCCAGTGGCCCGAGAATCTGAAGGCCTCGCGGGCAGGCAGGCTGATGATGTGGGGCGTGGCCTGGAGCGGCGGGCCCGACGGCGAGGAGTTCCTGGTGCTCGGCAACGGCCCCGACAAGGGCCAGGCGAACCACGCCCGCTTCGACAACGCCGAGTACAACCGCCTGTACCAGCAGCAGCGCATCCTGGCCAACGGCCCCGAGCGGCTGCAGCTGATGACGCGGATGAAGGAGATCCTGATCGCCTACATGCCGTACAAGGCGCACGTGCACCGCATCTGGACCGATCTTGCGCAGCCCTGGGTCATCGGCTACCACCGCAACCTGTTCGTGCCCGACTTCTGGCGTTATGTCGACATCGACGCCGCCGAGAAGGCGCGGCGGTTGAAATGAGCCGAATCCGTTCGCGCGTTTTTTGGATCTCGCGGCGCCGGCTGCTCGGCGCCGGCTTGGCGTGCGCGGTCGGCAGCGGCGTGGCCGCGCCGCCATCGTCGCCCCCGGCAGCGAAAAAGGTGCTGCGCTACGCGTTCGAGGTCGCCGAGACCAGCCTCGACCCGGCCAAAGTCAACGACCTGTACTCGCGCATCCTGACGCCGCACATCTTCGAGGGCCTGTACCACTACGACCACTTGGCGCGGCCGATCAAGATCAAGCCGCTCACCGCCGACGGCATGCCGATCGCGTCGAGCGACTTCCGCGTCTGGACCGTCCGAATCAGGCCCGGGATCTTCTTCGCCGACGATGCAGCGTTCAAGGGAAAGAAGCGCGAGCTGGTCGCGCAGGACTACGTCTATTCGTTCAAGCGCTTCGCCGACCCGGCCAACAAAAGCCCGGTCTGGTCGGGCCTCGAAGGTGAGGGCATCGTCGGCCTGAACGCGCTGCGCCAGCGGGCGCTCGACACACGCCAACCGTTCGACTACGACCGCGAGATCGAGGGCGTGCGCGCGCTCGACCGCTACACGCTGCGCTACACGCTGGCCGAGCCGCGGCCGCGCTTCTACGAGGGCCTCGCGTCGGGCGACCTGTTCGGCGCGGTCGCGCGCGAGGTGATCGAGTTCTACGGCGACGAGGCCGAGTCGCACCCGGTGGGCACCGGCCCGTTCAAGCTGGTGCAGTGGCGGCGCAGCTCGTTCATCGCGTTCGAGCGCAACCCCGGGTTCCGCGAGATGTTCTATGACGCCGAACCGGCCGCCGACGACGCCGAGGGTCAGGCCTGGCTCGCGCGCCTGAAAGGCCGGCGCCTGCCGATGGTCGACCGGGTCGAGATCTCGATCATCCAGGAGGAGCAGCCGCGCTGGCTCGCCTTCCTCGGCAACGAGGCCGACTTGCAGTTCGAGATGGGGTTCCAGTTCATCCCGCAGGCGATGCCCAACGGCAAGATCGCGCCGAATCTGGCCAAGCGCGGCATCCGCGGCTACCGCTACCTGGAGCCGACGGTCTACGCGCTGTTCTTCAACATGGAAGACGCGATGGTCGGCGGCTACGCCCCCGCCAACATCGCGCTGCGCCGCGCGATCGGTCTCGGGCTCGACGCCCGCACGCTGATCCTCAACGCCTACAACGGCCAAGGCGTCGCGGCGCAGACGCCGGTGCTGCCGCACACCTCGGCCTTCGACCCGGCGTACCACAGCGAATTCGGCACCTACGACGTGGCGCGCGCCAAGGCGCTACTCGACCTCTACGGCGACCTCGACAAGGACGGCGACGGCTACCGCGAGATGCCCGACGGTTCACCGCTGGCGCTGCGCATCAGCACCCAGACCGACCAGCGCTCGCGCAAGATCTCCGAGGTCGTCGACCGCAACCTGCGTGCGCTCGGCATCCGCAGCGAGGCGGTGGTCGCGCAATGGCCGGAGAACCTGAAGGCGGCGCGCGCCGGCAAGTTCCAGATGTGGACGGTCGGCTCGCAGGCCGACGCGCCCGACGCCGTCGGCGCGCTCGCCCGCTACGACAGCCGCCAGATCGGTGGCCAAAACATGGCGCGCTTCAGGCTGCCGGCGTTCGATGCGCTCTACGATCGCGTGCAATCGATCGCCGACGGCCCGGAACGCGCCGCGCTGTTCGAGCAGGCCCAGAAGCTTGCGCTCGTCTACATGCCGTACAAGTACACGCTGAATCGCATCTCGACCGACATGGCCCAGCCTTGGCTGATCGGCTACCGTCACCCGGTGTTCTGGACCGACTGGTGGCAGTACGTCGACATCGACGAAACGCAGCGCCCGCCGCGCTGACTCGCGCTGACCCGAGGAGCTTCCGACATGATGAAACGCCTGATCCCCAAGGTCTTCTACGACAGCATGGACGACGGCCTGGACCTGTTCGTGAATGGCCTCGGTTTCACGCTGATGCACCGTGACGCAGCGCTCGCGGTGGTCGAGCGCGACGGCGCGAAGGCCTACGTGGTCGAGAGCGCCGAGTACGCGGCCAAAGACCGGCCCGAGCTCGCGATCGAGACCGACACGATCGCTGCGCTCTTCGCCGAGATCGCAGCCGCGCGGCCGGCGCTGCTGCACCCGAACCTGAACGTCGTGACGCAGCGGCCATGGGGCGCGCAGGAGTTCGCGGTGCTCGACCGCACCGGCGTGTGCGTCGTTTTCCGACAGTGGTGACCCGATGAAGATGCTCAAGACGATCCTGTTCGCGACCGGCCTGCTGGCCGCGGCGCTGGCCCACGCACAGACACCCGGGCAGCCGGGGGCGCCGACGAAGGTGCTGCGCTATGCGTTCGAGGTCGCCGAGACCGGGCTCGACCCGGCCAAGATCACCGACCTGTATTCGCGCACCCTCACGCCGCACATCTTCGAGGGGCTGTACCGCTACGACCACCTCGCGCGCCCGGCGAAGTTCAAGCCGCTGACGGCCGACGGCATGCCGCAGCATTCCGACGACTACCGCGTCTGGACGATCAAGGTGCGCCCCGGCATCTACTTTGCCGCCGACCCGGCGTTCAAGGGCCCGGAGGGTCGCCAGATCAAGCGCGAACTGGTCGCGCAGGACTACGTCTACTCGATCAAGCGCTTCGCCGACCCGGCCAACAAGAGCCCCGTCTGGTCGAGTCTCGAGTCCGATGGCCTGGTCGGCCTGGCGGGCCTGCGCAAGGCGGCGCTCGACGCCAAGCAGCCGTTCGACTACGACCGCGAGATCGAGGGCCTGCGCGCCCTCGATCGCTACACCTTGCAGATCAAGCTCGCCGAATCGCGGCCGCGCTTCCACCTCGGCCTGGCGAGCAGCGACCTGTTCGGTGCGGTCGCCCGCGAGGTCGTCGAGTTCTACGGCGAAAAGATCGATGCGCACCCGGTGGGCACCGGCCCGTTCCGGCTCGCGCAGTGGCGGCGCAGTTCGCTCATCGTGCTCGAACGCAGCCCCGACTTCCGCGAAGTGTTCTACGACGCCGAACCCGCCGCCGACGATGCCGAAGGCCAGGCGCTGCTGGCGCGCTTCAAGGGCCGGCGCCTGCCGATGGTCGACCGGGTCGAGATCTCGATCATCGAGGAAGAGCAGCCGCGCTGGCTCTCGTTCGTGAACGGCGAGGCCGACGTGGCGTACCGCGTGGGCTATCAGTTCGCACCGCAGGCGATGCCCGGCGGCAAGGTCGCGCCGAACCTCGCGAAGCGCGGCATTCGCGGCTACCCGATCATCGAGGCGGCGGGCAATTTCTTTTTCTTCAACATGGAGGACCCGACCGTCGGCGGCTACACGCCCGAGAAGGTCGCGCTGCGTCGCGCGATCGGTTTGGGGATGGACGTGCAAGGCATCATCGACTACGCCTTCAGCGGCTTGGGCGCGCCCGCGCAAGGGCCGACACTGCCGAACACCAGCGTCTTCGACCCGACGTTCAAAAGCGAGTTCAGCGACTTCGACCCGGGCCGCGCAAAGGCGTTGCTCGACCTGTACGGGTACAAAGACCGCGATGGCGACGGCTGGCGCGAGATGCCCGATGGCGCGCCGCTGCTGCTCAAAGCGTCGACCACGCCAAACCAGCGCGACCGCAAGATCGCCGAGGTCTTGACCAAGAACATGAAGGTGCTCGGGATCCGCGTCGAGTCGCAGACCGCCAAGTGGCCCGAGCAACTGAAGGCGGCGCGCGCCGGCAAGCTGCAGATGTGGTTCCTCGGCCTCTCGGCCGCGAGCCCGGACGGCGGCGGCTCGTACGCACGCTACGACAGCCGCCAGATCGGCGGGCAGAACCTGTCGCGCGTGCGCCTGCCGGCCTTCGACGCGCTCTACACGAAGCTCGAAACCTCGCCCGATGGCCCCGAGCGCAAAGCCGCGTTTCGCGAGGCCGACCTGCTGGCGGTGGCCTGGATGCCCTACAAGTTCGTGCTGAACCGGGTCTCGCTCGACATGGCCCATCCGCAGGTGATCGGCTACCGCCGCCCGTCGTTCTGGAACGACTGGTGGCAGTACGTCGACATCGACACCGCGCTGATCCAGAAACGCTAGCACCGCCGCCCGCCGCCTGATGATCGACCGCCGCACCTGGTCCGCCGCTGCGCTCGGATCGCTCGGCGCGCTGGCGCTGCCGACGCTCGCGCGCGGCGCTGCGCCCGAAGGCGGCGGCAACATCCTGCGGGTGCCGTTCGAGTCGGCCGAGACCGGCTTCGACCCGGCGCAGATCGCCGACCTGTACTCGGCCCGGGTCACCGCGCACATCTTCGAGGCGCCGTACCGCTACGACCTGCTCGCGGTGCCGGTCAAGGTGCGGCCGCTGACGGCCGCGGCGCTGCCCGAGGTCGGCGACGAGTTCCGCGTCTGGACGATCCGGCTGCGGTCCGGCATCTTCTTCGCCGACGACCCGGCGTTCGGCGGCAAGCCGCGCGAGCTGGTGGCGCAGGACTACGTGTATGCGATCAAGCGCATCTACGATCCGGCGACGCGCAGCCCGACCGTCTCGACGCTCGAGGAAGAAGGCCTGGTCGGGCTGGATACGCTGCGCGAGGCGGCGATCCGCGACAAGAAGCCGTTCGACTACGAGACGCCGGTCGAGGGCGTGCGCGCGCTCGATCGCCACACGCTGCAGTTCCGGCTGAAGGAGTCGCGACCGCGCTTCGTCTCGAACCTGTGCAGCTCGTCGATCTTCGGCGCGGTCGCGCGCGAGGTGGTCGAGAGGTACGGCGACGACATCATGGCGCACCCGGTGGGCACCGGCCCGTACCGCCTGAAGAGCTGGCGACGCAGTTCGCGCATCGTGCTCGAACGCAACCCGGGCTTCCGCGAAATGCTGTACGACGGCGAACCCGCCGCGAACGACCTGCAGGGCCAGGCCTGGCTCGCGCGCTTCAAGGGCCGGCGCCTGCCGCTGAACGACGGCGTCGAGATCTCGGTGCTCGAAGAGGGCCAGGCGCGCTGGCTGACCTTCCTGAACGGCCAAGTCGACTATGTGCGCGTGCCGCCCGAGTTCACCAACTTCGCCACCCCTGGCGGCGTGCTCGCGCCGAACCTGGTCAAGCGCAACGTCGGCATGCGCCGCTACGTGAACCCCGACTTCACGATGTCGTGGTTCAACATGGAAGACCCGGTCGTCGGCGGCTACACGCCCGACAAGGTCGCGCTGCGCCGCGCCGTCGGCCTGGCCTACGACATCGACAGCGAGATCCGCATCGTGCGACGCGGCAGCGCGATCGCCGCGCAGGCGCCGATGCCGCCCGGCACCTGGGGCTTTGATGCGGCGTTTCGCACCGAGCAGAGCGAGCACGACCCGGCGCGCGCGAAGGCGCTGCTCGACCTGTACGGCTATGTCGACCGGAACGGCGACGGCTGGCGCGAGCGCCCCGACGGCTCGCCGCTGCTGCTGCACATGGCGACGCAGACCTCGAACATCGAGCGCCAGCTCGACGAAAACTGGCAGAAGAGCCTGCGCGCGGTCGGCATCCGGATGGTGTTCGTGACCGCGCAGTGGCCCGAGAATTTCAAGGCCGCGCGCGCCGGCAAGCTGCAGATGTGGGGCCTGGGCTCGACCCTCGGCGAAGACGCGCAGGCCGGCTTCGAGTACATGTACGGCCCGTCGATCGGCAGCGGCAACCTCGCGCGCTTCAAGCTGCCGGCGTTCGACGCGGTCTACCGCCGCATGCTGGTGCTGCCCGACGGGCCGGAGCGCGCCGCGCTGTTCCTCGAAGCGGCCAAGCTCGTCACGGCGTACATGCCGTACAAGATGCACGTGCACCGCGTCTACACCGACCTGACGCAGCCCTGGGTCACCGGCTGGCGCTCGGCGCCGTTCCGCAACGAGTCGTGGCAGTTCGCCGAGGTCGACGCGGCGATGCGTGATCGTTTGTCTCGTTGACGCGGTGGGCCGGCCTCGCACAATGGCGCCATGACCCAGCACCACATCACCCGCTACACCGACTGGCTCGCGCGCGAGCGCGGCCTCCAGTTCGACCCGACCACGACTGCCGGCTACGACGCGCTGTGGCGCTGGTCGGTGGCCGACCTGCCGGCGTTCTGGGGATCGATCTGGGACTACTTCGGGATGCAATCGCCGACGCCGCACTCGACCGTGCTGATCGACGAGGCGATGCCCGGCACGCGCTGGTTCCCCGGCGCGCAGGTCAACTACGCGCAGCATCTGTTCTCGCATGCCGAGCGCGCGCATGCGGCGGGGCACCCGGCGGTTCTGTTCCAGAACGAGGCGATGCAGGCGCGCGGCGAGATGCAGCAGATTTCGTGGCCGGAACTGCGCCGCCAAGTCGCGTCGCTCGCCGGTGAGCTCGCGAAGCTCGGCGTGCAGCGCGGCGACCGCGTCGGCGCGTTCCTGCCGAACATCCCGCAGACGGCGATCGCGTTCCTCGCCTGCGCGAGCCTCGGCGCGATCTGGTCGGTGTGCTCGCCCGACATGGGGCCGGTCGCGGTGCTCGACCGCTTCCGCCAGATCGAGCCGAAGCTGCTGATCGCCTGCGACGGCTACACCTACGGCGGCGTCACGCACGACCGGCTCGGCGTGCTGCGCGGGCTGCTCGACCAACTGCCGAGCGTGCGCGACGTGGTGCTGCTGACTTATCAAAACGAGAACGCCGACGTGTCGGTGCTCGCGTCACCGCAGCGCACGCTGCACGACTTCGCTGCGCTCACGTCGCATGACACCGCGTTCGCGCCGGCGTGGCTGCCGTTCGACCACCCGCTGTGGGTCGTTTATTCGAGCGGCACGACCGGGTTGCCCAAGCCGATCGTGCACGGCCACGGCGGCGTGATGATCGAGGCGCTGAAGTTCGGCGCGCTGCACAACGATGTCGGCCCGAGCTACGTCGGCGGCGACCGCTACCACTGGTACAGCGCGACCGGCTGGATCATGTGGAACTCGCAGCTCGGCGCGCTGCTCGGCGGCGCCACGATCTGCATCTTCGACGGCAATCCGGGTGGCAAGGTGGGCGACAAGTCGCAAGGCACGCCGAGCGTGCCCGACTGGACGACGCTGTGGCGCTTCGCCGCGCAGGCCGGCGTCACGTTCTTCGGCGCCGGCGCGGCGTTCTTCGCGGCCTGCGAGAAGGCCGGCGTCGAGCCGGCACGCGTCAAAGGCCTCGACAAGCTGCGCGCGATCGGCTCGACCGGCTCGCCGCTGTCGATCGAGTCCTACCACTGGGTCTGGAACCATGCGCCGCAGGTCGACGGTGCGCCGATCTGGCTCACCTCGGTCTCGGGCGGCACCGATTTCGCCGGCGGTTTCGTCGCCGGCGTGCCGACGCTGCCGGTGGTCGCCGGCGAGATGCAGTGCCGCTGCCTCGGCGCGGCCGTCGAAGCATGGAACGAGGCCGGCCAGCCGCTCGTCGACGAGGTCGGCGAACTCGTCTGCGTGAAGCCGATGCCGTCGATGCCGCTGTACTTCTGGAACGACGCGAACAACGCGCGCTATCTGCACAGCTACTTCGACATGTACCCGGGTATCTGGCGTCACGGCGACTGGTTGAGGATCACCCCCCGCGGCGGCGCGATCATCTACGGCCGCAGCGATGCGACGATCAACCGCCACGGCATCCGCATGGGCACCTCGGAGCTGTACCGCGCGATCGAGGTGATGCCCGAGGTGCTCGACAGCCTGGTCGTCGACCTCGAGTACCTCGGCCGCGAGAGCTACATGCCGCTGTTCGTCGTGCTGCGCGAAGGGCTCACGCTTGACGCCGCACTGACCAAGCGGATGCGCGACAGCATCAAGACCGCGCTGTCGGCGCGCCACGTGCCGAACGAGATCTTCCAGGTCACGGCCGTGCCGCGCACGCTCTCGGGCAAGAAGATGGAGCTGCCGGTCAAGAAACTGTTGATGGGCACGCCCGCCGATCAGGTCTTCAAGCTCGACGCGATGGCGAACGCCGATTGCGTCGAGTGGTTCGTCGAGTTCGCCGGGAAGCGCGCACTCGCCTGACTGCGACGCCCTCTCCCGCGCGCGGGAGAGGGGTGGGGTGAGGGGCTTGCGCGAAT
>JANXVK010000392.1 GCA_025351675.1 Rhizobacter sp. | reverse complement strand
GTCGCGCCAGTGACCGGCAGCACCTTCGTCTTCAGCAACTCCATCGTGCGCGCGTAGTCGTTGCGGTGCACCGTGAACGAGAAGTCGGTGCGGCCGTCGTGCGAGACGTTCTGGATGATCACGTCGACATCGATGTTCGCCTCGGCCACCGGCCCGAGAATGAGGAAGGCGATGCCGGGCTTGTCGGTCACGCCCATCAGGCTGATCTTCGCTTCGTCGCGGTTGAAGGCGATGCCCGAGACAACGGCTTGTTCCATTTTTTCGTCTTCCTCAAAGGTGATCAAGGTGCCCGACTTGGCTTCCTCGACGATGTCGATGTCCCAGGGCGTGAAGCTCGACAGCACGCGCAACGGGACGCGGTACTTGCCGGCGAACTCGACCGAGCGAATCTGCAGCACCTTCGAGCCCAGGCTCGCCATCTCGAGCATCTCTTCGAAGCTGATGGTCTTCAGGCGCCGTGCCTCGGCGACGATGCGCGGGTCGGTCGTGTAGACCCCGTCGACATCGGTGTAGATCAGGCACTCGTCGGCCTTCAGCGCGGCCGCCACGGCCACGGCCGAGGTGTCGGAGCCGCCGCGGCCAAGCGTTGTGACGTGGCCATCGGCGTCGACGCCCTGGAAGCCGGTGATCACGACGACCTTGCCGGCGGCCAGATCGGCGCGGACGCGCGCGTCGTCGATGCTCTCGATGCGCGCCTTCGTGAACGACGAATCGGTCGCGATCTTGACCTGCCAGCCCGCGTAGCTGACCGCCTGCATGCCTTCGGCCTGCAGCGCGATCGCCAGCAAGCCCGACGAGACCTGCTCGCCGGTCGACGCGATCATGTCGAGTTCGCGCAGCAACGCCGGCGTGGTCTGCTCGGGCGAGAGTTCTTTCGCGAGGCCGAGCAGGCGGTTCGTTTCGCCGCTCATCGCCGAGGGCACGACCACCATCTGGTGCCCGGCGCGGGCCCATTTGGCGACGCGCTTGGCGACGTTGCGGATGCGCTCCGGCGAACCCATCGAGGTGCCGCCGTACTTGTGGACTGTGAGAGCCATGTGGGGGTGAATCAGGTCACGGATGTCAACGCGAGGTTTCAACGCGAGGTTTCAACGGGTACCCGCCTTGGCCATCGGCCGCGCTTTCGCGCTCAGGCGGGCTGTGATTCTAACTTCCGCGCCGTGGCGGTCCGGCGTCAACCGTTGTCGGCAAGCGGCAGCCAGCGCAGGGCGACCAGCGGCTGGCCGGTCAGCCCGATGACGCGCGCGTCCAGCCCGAGGCCGGGCACGAAGACGAGCTGGCCGCCGCTGTACATGAGCGGGCCGCTGCGGTCCCACATCGGCACGCCCGCGTCTTGGTACTGCTTCTTCAGGCTGCGCGGCGGGCGGCCGGGGCCGGCCTGAAACTGCTCGCCGCCGCTGCGCGCGCGCAGTTCCAGTTGCGCCAGCCAAGCGAGCGGGACACCGCCCTCGCGCACGCGCTCGACCTGCAGCGTCCCGGCCCAGCCGGGCAACGCACAGGTGCCGGCGCGATGAATGCTCAGGCGCGTTTCGGGCGCGTTCGGTGACCGGGTCGCCGTGCTCGCATGACGCAGGACGCCGCGGTGCAAATGCAGCTCGGCATGGCCCAGCGGCCAGCGTGCGCTGCGCTGCACCGGCAGTTCGTCGAGCAGGCGCGCGATCAGGCTCGCGGGCGCGCCGGCACTGTGGCGCTGCTTGATCCAGGCGCGCAGCGCGTTGCTGCGCCGTGCCGGCGACAAGGCCAACCACGTCGCGACCTGCAGGCCCTGATCGGTGGCAGCCTCCGCGAGATCGAGCGCCGCGATCTCGTCGAGCAATGTGTCGGCCTGTTGCGCCCACCCCGCCGACATCGCCAACGACGCATCGGCGTGCCCGAAAGCACCGACGAGCGCGGGCCAGACTTGGAGCCGCAGGCGATTGCGCGCAAAGCGCGGGTCGGCGTTGCTGTCGTCCTCGATGTGCTTCAGGCGATGGCGCCGCAGGTAGGCATCGATCTCGGTGCGCGGCTTGTCGAGCCACGGCCGTTGCCAAGTGATGCCGTCGCGCAGCACGCTGCGTGGCATGCCCGCCAGCCCCGCGGCACCGGCACCGCGCAGCGCCTGCAGCAGCAGCGTCTCGGCCTGATCGCGCTGGTGGTGCGCGAGCAGCACGACCGACACGTCACGCGCCACGGCCATCTCGCGCAATGCGCGGTAGCGGGCTTGCCGCGCCCACGCTTCGACGCTCTCGCCCCTCGCGGGCCGATCGGCAAGCCGACGGGCGACAAACTCAACCGGCTTGCCGGCTCGTGCCCAACGCCGGCACTGCGCCTCGCAGTGCGCCAACCACGCATCGGCGTTATGGCTCAGACCATGATGCACGTGCAGCGCGATCACTTCGACGCCCTGCTCTGCCGCTGCCGCGAGCGTCGCATGCAGCAACGCCGTCGAATCGCGCCCGCCGCTCCAGGCGACCGCGATGCGACGGGCGCTCGCAGCGATCAGCTCTCCTTGGTGTCGCTGAACCGGCCGTACGACTGCAGCCGCTCGTAGCGTCGCTGGAGCAGTTCCTTTGGCTTCAGATCGCTGACCTGGCGCAGCGCATCGTTCAGCGCGCGCTTCAGGAACGCGGCCATCTGCTTGGTGTCGCGGTGCGCGCCACCGACCGGCTCGTTGACAATCTTGTCGACCAGGCCCAGCGCCTTCAAGCGGTGCGCGGTGATGCCGAGTGCATCGGCCGCATCGGACGCACGCTCCGAGGTCTTCCACAGAATCGACGCGCAGCCTTCCGGCGAGATCACCGAGTAGATCGAGTACTGCAGCATCAGCGTTTGGTCGCCGACGCTGATCGCGAGCGCGCCGCCCGAACCGCCCTCGCCGATGATCGTGACGATGATCGGCACCTCGAGCTGCGCCATCTCGAAGATGCTGCGACCGATCGCTTCCGACTGCCCGCGCTCCTCGGCGCCGATGCCAGGGTACGCGCCCGGTGTGTCGACGAAGGTGAACACCGGCAGGCCGAATTTTTCGGCCAGCTTCATCAGCCGCAGGGCCTTGCGATAGCCCTCGGGGCGCGACATGCCGAAGTTGCGCAGCCCTCGCTCCTTCGTGTCGCGGCCCTTCTGGTGCCCGAGCACCATGCAGGCCTGGCCGTTGAAGCGCGCCAGGCCGCCGACGATCGATTGGTCATCGGCGAACGCCCGGTCGCCGTGCAATTCTTGAAAGTCGGTGAAAATTTCGTTCACGTAGTCGAGCGAGTAGGGCCGCTGCGGGTGGCGCGCGATCTGCGTCACCTGCCAGGGCGTGAGGCCCGAATAGATGTCCTTGGTGAGGAGCAGGCTCTTCTTGCTGAGCCGGTCGATCTCTTCCGAAATGTCGACGGCCGACTCGTTCTGCACGTAGCGCAGCTCTTCGATCTTCGCCT
>JANXVK010000338.1 GCA_025351675.1 Rhizobacter sp. | reverse complement strand
GCACCGGCCTGGTGATGTCGCTGGCGACGCTCGCCTCGGCGATCGGCCTGCTGATGCGGCTCGATTGGGCACGCCGCAGCTTCATCGTGCTGCTGGCAGTGGCGATCTTCGCGAACCTGCTCGGCCTGTGGTTGCAGCAGGAGGTGGTGCAGTCGGTGGTCAGCAGCACGCTGAGCAATGCCGCGATCCCGCAGCAGGCGCTGGGCGTGTTCGGTGGCTTCGTCACCGCGGCGCGCGTGATGGCGGTGCTGATGACGCTGGTCGGCTGCGCGTTCCTCGGCTGGATCATCCGTCGGCTGATGTCGGCGACGGTGCGGCAAGAGTTCGCATAGGACCTGTGTCGCCGTCGACATAGAACCAGCGGCCCTGCTCGCGCACGAAGCGGCTGACTTCGTGCAGTCGCTCGGCGCGGCCGCCGAGCTTGTGCCGGGCGACGAACTCGACGCTGGCATGCTCCGCGTCGATCACGGTGTGGCGTCGCACTTCCAGTCCGAGCCATTTCATACCCGGTGGGTTCGGCGTCAGTGACGTCGGCCGCGTGCTGGCGTGCCAAGTCGCGAGCAGATAGTCGAGTTTGTCGCGCACGAAGGCGCTGTAGCGGGATCGCATCAGCGCTTCGGCCGTCGGCGCGGGTGTGCCGGGGTGGTAGCGGCCGCAGCAGGCGTCATAGGGGAGCGCGTCGGCCGCGCTCCGGCACGGGCAGATCACAGCGTCAATTCCCAGATCTCGCCGACCAAGTCGTGGCCGAAGCTGTGGTGCCGCTCGGTGTGCGTCAGCACGTAGCCCGCCTTGGCGTAGATGCCGCGCGCGGCGAGCAGGGTGGCGTTGGTCCAGAGCATGAGCCTGCGGTAGCCGGCTTGCCGCGCGAAGCGCGTGCATTCATTGACCAGCCGCTTGCCCAAGCCCAGCCCGCGCGCCGACGGTTCGATCAGCAGCATGCGCAGCTGCGCCGTGCCGTCGACCGGCGCCTGGGTGGTTTCGTCGCGCGCTTGCACGAGAAAGATGCTGCCGAGCGGCGCGCCGTCGCGTTCGGCGATCCAGCAGGCTTCGCGCTGCGCATCGAAGCGATCGATGAAGTCGGCGGCAATGCGCGCGACCAGCGCCTCGAAGCGCATGTCCCAGCCGTACTCGCCGGTGTAGAGCGCGCCGTGGCGTGAGACGACCCAGCCGATGTCGCCAGCGCGGTGCGGACGCAACGTGTACGGCGGCTCGGCGCGTGGCGTCGGCTCGCCGAGCAACTGCTCGATCGTCGTCATCGACGCGAGCAGTTGCTGCTGCTGCGGCTCGCCGAGCGTCGCGAGCAGCGCGCTCACATCGGTGCGCGAGCGCGTGTCGAGCGGCGCGAACGCGCGCTTGCCGGCGGCGGTGAGGGCGAGGTGCTGCTGACGAGCGTCGTCGGCGGAGCGCGTGCTGTTGATCAGCCCGCGTTCTTTCAGGCCGGTCAGCAGCCGGCTCAGATAGCCGGCGTCGAGTTCGAGCGTGCGGGCCAGATCGGTCGCGGTCTGGCCATCGGCGTGGGCCAGTTCCCGGAGCAGACGCGATTCGGTCAGCGAGAATTTCGAGTCGAGCAAACCCTCGTGCAGCACGCCGATGCGACGCGTGTAGAAGCGGTTGAAGCGGCGGATGGTTTCGATGCGGGTGTCGGGCATGTGGGTGATTCTTGCGCAGATGATTGCCAAAAGCAATCAATTGGAAAGCCCCGGGCTTGCGCGAATAACTGTATAAACGTACAGTTATTCAAATGAACTTCCTGCCCGCTATCGCCACGCAATTGCCGCTTCTGTTGCCGCAATCGCGGCCGCCGGTGATGGCCGCTGCCCGCCGGCAGCGCCCGCCGATCCGCCCCGAGAGCCTGCACCCGTCGCTCTGGCTCGGCCACCAACTCGCCCGCCATGCCGATGCCGCCGTCGCGACCGGCTTCGCCGCGCTCGATGCGCAATTGCCCGGCGCCGGCTGGCCGCGCCGCGCGCTGACCGAGCTGTTGCTGCCGCATCCGGGTGTTGGCGAGATCCGGCTGGTCGCGCCCAGCTTGGTCGCCACGCAAACCGCCGGCCGTCTGGTGATGCTGTTCGACCCGCCGGCCACCTTGTCGGCCAGTGCGCTCGCGCAGCTCGGCTTCGCGGTCGAAGACCTGCTGATCGTCAACACACGCACCCGCGCCCGCACCCCCGTCATCCCCGGCACCGACAGCCTGTGGGCGCTCGAACAAGCACTCAAGAGCGGCCATGTCGGGGCGGTGCTCGCATGGCTGCCGCCGCGCCTGCGGGCCGAGCGCCTGCGCCGGCTGCAACTGGCCGCGCACGCGCACGACGGCCCGGCTTTCGTGCTGTGCGAGACGAGCGCGGCGCAGCGCCCCACCGCCGCGCCGCTTCGGCTGGCCTTGCGCACGAACGGCGCCGATGTGCTCGCGGTGCGTGTGCTCAAGCGCCGCGGGCCTTTGCTGGAGACGCCGCTGCAGCTCGCGTTGCCGCCGGTGCTGTCGGAGGTGGCGCAGCTGCGGGCGCGGGCGGGTGGGGTGCCGGCGGATACCGGGTCGAATGCGGCGTTGACGCAGCGGGGTGGCCTGCGCGCCGCCACCTTCGTCAACCTCGCTGCCGGGTGACCCGGCCGGGCACCGTGCCAGTCGCATGACACAGCGCATGAGCTTCATCGCGCCTCGCCCGAGTCTTCTCCGTGCTCTGGATCGCCCTGCACCTGCCGCTGCTCTCGCTCGAATCGTTCGCGGCCACCTTGCCGCACGAGGCGGGCGGGCAGCCGCTCGCGCTGGTGGACGCGCACACCATCCTCGCGGTGAACGCGCCGGCGCGCGCGCTCGGCGTCAACGCCGGCTTCAAGCGCGCGACCGCGCTGGCGCTCGCGCCGCAGCTCACGTTGGGTCTCGCCGACCCGATCCGTGACACGCAGGCGCTGACCGCGGTCGCGCACGCGGCGCTGGCGTTCACGCCGACGGTCGTGATCCAGCCGGCCAGCGACGCGAATCGAGACGACATGCCGCACACCGTGCTGCTCGAAGTCCAAGCCAGCCTGCGCTATTTCGGCGGCCTGCCGGCACTGCAGCAGCGTTTGAAGGACGCACTCGCGCCGCTCGGTCACCGCCTGCACATCGTCAGCGCCACCACGCCGCTCGGCGCCGCGCTCCTCGTGCGCGTAAACGCCAAGCTCGATTGCGCCGATCTCGCCGCCACCGCCCGCGCGCTGGCCCGCGCGCCGGTCTGGCTGCTCGGCCCCGGCCGCGCGCACTGGGAGGCGCTGCAGGGCATGGGCCTGCACACGATCGCCGACCTGAAACGCGTGCCCCGTGACGGCCTCGCGCGCCGCTTCGGCCCGGTCGTGCTCGACGAACTCGACCGCGCGATGGGCCGCCGCCCCGATCCGCGCGAACCCCTCGTGCTGCCGCCCGCGTTCGAGAGCCGGCTCGAACTCTTCGCCCGCGCCGATACCACCGAACAGCTGATGCACGGTGCCGCGGTGCTGCTGGCGCGGCTGGTGGCCTGGCTCTCGGCGCAGCACGCGTTCGTGCGTCGCTTCACGCTGGTGATGGAGCACGAGCAGCGTTCCCGCCACGACGCGTCCGGCAGCGGCATCACGCGCCTCGAAGTGGCGCTCGCCGAGCCCTCGCGCGACAGCGCCCATCTGCTGGTGCTGCTGCGCGAGCGCCTCACGCAGCTGCAACTGCCTGCGCCGACGCTCGACTTGCGCCTGCACGCCGAAGACATCGCGCGCCGCGCGCCGCCGAACACCGAGTTGTTCCCGACGCCCGCCGCCGAACACGAAGGCCTGACGCGCCTGATCGAGCGCCTCCAGGCCCGCCTCGGCCGCGAGCAGGTGCAGCGGCTGGTGCCGGTGCAAGACCACCGCCCCGAGCGCGCGACCGCGTGGCGCACGGCCGATGCGCAGATGCGCCCGGCGCGCGCACGCAGCGCGGCCGAGGGCGCACACGCCGTCTGCAGCGCGGCGCGCAATCCGGCACATCTCGTGCGGCCGGTCTGGCTGTTTCAGCAGCCCGAGCCGCTGCACGAGCGCGAGGTGGCCGGCGGCGAGCGCGGCCCATGGTGCGAAGGCCAGCCGCTGTTGCTGCTCAGTGGCCCCGAGCGCATCGAATCCGGCTGGTGGGATTTCGATGCCGTCGAACGCGATTACTACATCGCGCAGTTGCCGGATGGCGCGCTGGTGTGGATCTTCCGAGAGCGCGTGCCGGTGGCCGGCGCGAACCTCAACTGGTTCCTTCAGGGAAGGTTTGGCTGACTCCGAAAGCGATCAGGCGACCCGCCCGAACCACCACACCGACAAGCCCGCCGACAACACCACCAGCAGCGCACCCACCGCCGCGAACAGCCCGCTGATCTCGGTCTCCTTCTTCTCGACGATCAGCCGCGTCGACAAGTTCTGATAGACCTGCTTCAGGTCGGCCGCGGTGCCGGCGTAGAAGTAATCGGCGCGCGTCATGTTGGAGATGCTTTTCAACGTGTCTTCGTCGAGCCGCACGCGCATCGACCAGCCCTCGAAGCCGATCGTCTCGCCCTCTTTGGTGCCCACGCCGACGGTGTAGACGCGCACGCCGCGGTCGGCGGCCATCTTCGCGGCCTCGACCGGGTCGGGGCCGGTGGTGCGCTGGCCGTCGGTCAGCAGCACGATCGCCGCCGAGCCGTACGAGCCGGGCGCGACCGGCGTGAACACCGGCTTGGGCTTGTCGCCGGGCGCGGGCGGCATGTCGCGCTGGCCGGTGATCTGCGACAGGTCGATGCCGGCGTCGGGGAACAGCGTGGCCAGCGACAGCACGATGCCGCTGCCGATCGCGGTGCCGCGCTGCAGCTGAAAGCGCTCGATCGCGGCGACCACGTCTTCGCGGCTCAGCGTGGGCGCTTGCACGACCGCTGCGGTGCCGGCGAATTGCACCACCGCGATGCGCACCGTGCGCGGCAGGTCGGCGACAAAGGCCTTCGCGGCTTCTTTCGCGGCCGTCATGCGGTCGGGCAGCACGTCGGTGGCGCGCATGCTGCCCGAGACGTCGATCGCCAGCACGATCGTCCTCTCGGCCGACGGCAAGGTGATCACCGCGGCCGGTCGCGCCGTGGCTATCAGCAGCCCGGTGATCGCGGTGAGCAGCAGCACCGGCGGCAAATGGCGCCGCCACGCCACGCTCTTGCCCATCGCCTCCTTGACGAGCGCGAGGCTCGCAAAACGCAGCGACGACTTCTTGCGCCGCCGCAGCAGCCAGAGGTAGAGCAACACCAGCAGTGGCACGGCCAGCAGGCCCCACAGCATCTCGGGCCAGAAGAAGGTCACCGGCAGCTTGAAAGGCAGGTCGTTCATGCGGGTGCTCCCGACCATGAGGACAGATGCGCCCCGACGCTCGCGCGTCCGGCCTTGCCGCTCCAGTTGGCGAGCCGGCTGCGCTGCTTGCGCAGGTCGGCGAAGCGCAGGATCGAATTCATCAGGTCGTCGTCGGTTGCGAGTTCGAGCGTGTCGACGCCGGCGCGTGCGAGGCCTTCGAGCAGCGCGCTCTCGCGCCTCTCGGCGGCCGCCGCAAAGCGCTCGCGAAAACCGCGGTCGTGGGTGTCGACGACGAGCTGCTCGCCGCTTTCGGCGTCGCGCATCGTGACGAGACCGATGTCGGGCAGCTCCATCTCGAGCGGGTCGAGCAGGCGCACCGCCGTGACCTCATGCCGCATCGCAAGCTGCGCCAACGCCTTCTCCCAGCCCGGCGCGCTGATGAAGTCGGAGATCACGAAGATGCTGCTGCGGCGCTTCACGATGCCCTGCGCGGCCACCAGCAGATCACGCAGGTTGGTGGCACCGGCCGCGCTCTGCTCGGGCCGCGCGCCCATGCGCTGCAGCAGGTTCAGCACGTGCAGGCGGCCGTTGCCGGCGGGCAGCACGGTGTCGACCTCGGTGCCGTAGAGCAGCGCGCCGACCCGGTTGCCGTGGCGCGTGAGCAGCCGCGCGAGCACGCCGACGAACTCGCGCGCGACCGTGCGCTTGGTCACGTCGTCCGAGCCGAAATCGACGCTTGCGCTCAGGTCGACGAGGAACCACGCGGTCAGCTCGCGGTCTTCGGTGAACTGGCGCACATACGGTTGCTGCAGGCGGGCGGTGACGTTCCAGTCGATGTGGCGCACGTCGTCATGGTGCTGGTATTCGCGCAGGTCGGCCAGATCAAGGCCGGCGCCGCGGAACAGCGTGCGGTAGTCGCCCTGCAGCAGGCCGTCGAGGCGGCGGATGACGGTCCATTCGAGGCGCTTCAGCAGGGCCTCTGCGCCCCGCACGCGTGGCCCTTGGGCCTCGGCCGACGAGGTGCGCTTCGCTTCCATGGTCACGCGGAGGTGGCGAGCGGCTTGTCGGGCACCGGGATCTTCTTCATCACGCGCTGGATCAGCGTGTCGGCGGTCAGGCCGTCGGCCAGCGCCTCGTACGAGAGCACGAGGCGGTGCCTGAACACATCACCGACCAGCCCGGTCATGTCTTCGGGCAACGCGTAGCCGCGCCCGCGCATGAAGGCCAGCGCGCGCGCGCCCTCGATCAGGCCGATGGTGGCGCGCGGGCTCGCGCCGTAGGTGAGGTACTTGGCGACATCGGCCAAGTCGTAGCGCTCGGGCCGGCGCGTGGCGCTCACCAACTTCACCGCGTACTGCATCAGCGACGGGTCGACGTACACCTTGCGGCATTCCTGCTGCAGCTCGGCCAGCTGGCCCATGCTCGCGACGGCCGAGACGGTCGTCGCCGGTCCGGTCACGCGCTGCGCGATCACGAACTCTTCTTCTTCGCTCGGGTAGTCGACCAGCACCTTCATCATGAAGCGGTCGACCTGCGCCTCGGGCAGCGGGTAGGTGCCTTCGGTCTCGATCGGGTTTTGCGTCGCCATCACGAGAAACGGCTCGGGCACCTTGTGGGTCTCGCCGGCGATCGTGACCTGACGCTCCTGCATCACTTCGAGCAGCGCGCTCTGCACCTTGGCCGGCGCGCGGTTGATCTCGTCTGCGAGCAGCAGGTGCGTGAAGACCGGGCCGAGCGAGGTCGAGAACTCGCCGGTGCGCGGGTTGAAGATGCGCGTGCCGACCAGATCGGCCGGCACCAGATCGGGCGTGAACTGGATCCGCTTGAACGTACCGCGCAGCGTCTGCGCGAGCGTCTTCACCGTCAGCGTCTTCGCCAAGCCCGGCACGCCTTCGACCAGCAAGTGGCCTTGCGCCAGCACCGCGACCATCACGCGCTCGAGAAAGTGGTCCTGCC
>JANXVK010000333.1 GCA_025351675.1 Rhizobacter sp. | reverse complement strand
GCGACGATGTTGTAGCCGCCTTCGAGCAGCCCGATGCGCAGCCAGCGCGAGCGGCGCACCTCGGTTTCGGAGGCCGGGTCTGGCGCGTCGGCTGCCAGTGAGTCGGGCGCAACGATGACGATGCGCAGGAGGGCGGGCGTGGGCATGCTCCGTGCGGAGCAACAATCACGCCAGTGAGTGCTGCGGTCGGAGTGAGCGAGAACCTCAGCGATCGGCGTGGGTCGCCGCGAGGGCTCGGCGCAGCCAGCCGCCGAGCGGGCGCAGCGAGCCGAACAGCGAGTCGACGGCAGGCGCTTCGCGCTCGGCGATCAGTTGGCGCGATCCCAGCATGTCGAGGAAGCTGCGCACTTCATGGCGGCGGATGCCGCTGCACTCGACGAGTTGCGCGAGCGTCATGTGGCGATGCGACATGTCGCTCAGCATGCGCCGGTAGGCGATGCGGTCGAACGGTGGCCGCAACTGGGGCCAAGCGACTAGACGGTACTCTTTCATGGGGCCAACGACTCGTTTTGATGCAGGCAATGGATCTGCGCCGATGCTCGACTCGGCTGTGCAGGGTAAGCGTTTATCGACGCGGCGTGAAGGGCTCTGCAGAAAATGGGCGGGAAAGCACCAGTAGACGGGCCGCGCTGCAACGCGCCGGGCCCAAGCCGCCAGGGCAAGTGCGGGCCGTCGGAGCCATTGCGAGCCGATTGCCCGTTGCCACGGCAACGTCTGAATTGCGCGATTCAGGTACAGCACGAGCTGTGATTGCGACAGCGGCTCGTCCTCGTCGTCGACCAAGACAAGGTTGGAGTGGACGGCCATCGGATCGCACATTGCCATCACGCCGCGCTGCACTTCCTACCAGTCCCAGGCGATGCAGGCGAACTGCGACTGCAACTCCGTGCCCCACATCACCTGTCCCTGCCGGAGAGTGCCTTCGGCGGCGTTCGCGACAACGCTCATGTCAAGATTGCGCAGATTGAAAACGGCTTCGGGTCTGCAAGACAAGGTAGGACGCCTCGCGTTGGGTCCGCCGTGAGGCGCAGCCTAAACTTGCGGGCATGAACATTCTGGGGATCGAGTCGTCTTGTGACGAGACCGGCGTCGCGCTGGTCGAAACGATGGGCGAGGGCACGCCGAAGCTGCGCGCACACGCGCTGCACAGCCAGATCGACATGCACCAGGCCTATGGCGGCGTCGTGCCGGAACTGGCATCGCGAGATCACATCCGGCGCGTGTTGCCGCTCGCACGGCAGGTCATGAGCGAAGCCGGCGCAACGCTCGCCGACGTGGATTTCATCGCCTACACGCGCGGACCCGGCCTCGCCGGCGCGTTGCTCGTCGGTGCTGGCGTGGCCTGCGCGCTGGCCGCGTCTTTGCAGCGGCCGGCGATCGGCGTGCATCACCTCGAAGGGCATCTGCTGTCGCCGTTTCTGTCGGCCGACCCGCCCGAGTTCCCGTTCATCGCGCTGCTGGTCTCGGGCGGCCACACCCAACTGATGCGGGTCGAGGATGTCGGCCGCTACGAACTTCTCGGCGAGACGATCGACGACGCAGCGGGGGAGGCGTTCGACAAGTCGGCGAAGCTGCTCGGCCTGGGCTATCCCGGCGGCCCGGCGCTCGCTCGGCTGGCCGAGTTCGGCGACGCGAGTGCGTTCACGCTGCCGCGCCCGCTGCTGCACAGCGGCAACCTCGATTTCTCGTTCGCCGGGCTGAAGACGGCCGTGCGCACACAAGTGATGAAGCTCGGCAACGTTTGCGAGCAGGACAAGGCGAACCTCGCGGCCGCGACGCAACAGGCGATCGTCGACGTGCTGGTGCGCAAATCGCTGCGGGCGCTGCGCGACACCGGCTGCAAGCGCATGGTCGTGGCCGGCGGCGTTGGCGCGAACGCCCAACTGCGCGAGCAGCTCAACGCCGAGTGCGCGAAGCGCCAGATCCGGGTGCATTACCCGGAACTGGCGCTGTGCACCGACAACGGCGCGATGATCGCGCTCGCCGCCGCGATGCGGCTGCAGCGCGGCAACGCGGCCGCGTCGAGTGACTATGCGTTCAACGTGTTGCCGCGCTGGCCGCTGAGCGCAGCTTAGTTGATTGCGAGTTGCGTCGCGCCGGTGGCGACCTTCTTCGCCAAAGTCAGCGTCAGCACGCCGTTCTCGAACTTCGCCTGCGACGCGGTCTGATCGACCTCGGTCGGCAGGCTCACGGTGCGGGCGTAGCGGGTGGTGCTGCGCTCGCGGTAGAGCGCGCGCGGGGTGTCGACCTTCAGCGCGTTTGCAGCCGCGTCAATCGGATTCGCCGGCTTGGCAGCATCGACTGTCTCGATGCTGACCTTGCGGCCTTCGACCGACACCTTCAGCTGCTCGCGGGTCACGCCCGGTACGTCGAAAGACACGGTGTACGCGGTGTCGGTTTCACTCACGTCGAGGGCCGGCGAGCGCGAGCTGGCGGCGGCGACGGCGTTGCTGAAGAAGCGGTCGAACGAATCGTCGGCGACGCGGCTGAACGAGGCCCGGGCGGCAGAGCGGGTGAGAGGCAGAACGAACATGGTGTGGCTCCTATAATCGGGTCTCGCTGCTGCACCGTGCAGCAACCATGCCGCTGAATTTGGAGCGGCATTTTTGTTTTCAAGGGCCTTGAAATTGCTGAAATCGCGAAGTGTTCTGAGCGCCTGCGCGCTGTTGTCGGCGTTGGTTGGTGGAAGTGCCCAGGCGGCTCCCGAGCCGATCCGGATCGGGATGGTCGAGGGCTTGTCGGGCCCGTTTGGCAACGCCGGCGAGGCGGTGTACCGCAACCTGCTGATCGCGGTCGAGCGTGTCAACGCCCGCGGCGGCGTGAAGTTCCCGGGAGGCGCGCGACCGTTCGAGCTCCTGCGCTTCGACAGCAAGGGCAACAACGAAGAGACGCTCGCGATGCTGAAGTCGGCGCTTGACCAGCGCGTGGGCTTCGTGATGCAGGGCAACAGCTCGGCGGCGGCCGCGGTGCTGGTCGATGCCTTGAACAAGCACAACGCGCGCGAGCCAGATCGGCGTGCGCTGTTTCTGAACTATTCGGCAGTCGACCCGGCGCTGACGAACGAGAAGTGCAGTTTCTGGCACTTCCGCTTCGATGCGCATGTCGACATGCGGCTGGCGGCGCTGACGGACGTGTTGCGTGACGACACCCAAGTCACCAAGGTCTACCTGATCGGACAGGACTACAGCTTCGGCCAGCAGGTGCTGAAGCAGGCGCGGGCGAGCCTGCTGGCCAAGCGCCCGGACATCGAGATCGTCGGCGACGAACTGCATCCGCTCGGCCGGGTGAAGGACTTTCTGCCCTACGCCGCGAAGATCAAGGCGAGCGGCGCCCAAGCTGTGCTGACCGGCAACTGGGGCAACGACCTGACCTTGCT
>JANXVK010000321.1 GCA_025351675.1 Rhizobacter sp. | reverse complement strand
GTTCGCGCCGGCGGCGCATGCCGGCCTGTTCGACGACGACGAGGCGCGCCGCGCCATCCTCGACATCCGCACCCGCATCGACCAGAACGGCGAGCGCCAGAAGGCCGACCAGCGCCTGCTTGTCGAGCAGATCGATCAACTCAAACGCAGCCTGCTCGACCTGAACAACCAGCTCGAACAGGTGCGCGGCGACAACGCCAAGCTGCGCGGGCAGAACGAGCAGCTCGTGCGTGATGTGTCCGAAGTGCAGCGCAAGCAGAAGGACATCCAGTCGGGAGTCGACGACCGCCTGCGCAGGTTCGAGCCGCAGAAGGTTTCGCTCGATGGCAAGGAATTCAGCGTCGAGCCCGACGAGAAGCGCCAGTACGACGAGGCGATGGAGTTGCTGCGCAAGAGCGATTTCGCCGGGACGGTCAACGCGCTGAGCGCCTTTCGCAATCGTTACCCGAGCAGCGGCTACACCGAATCGGCGCTGTTCTGGCTCGGCAACGCGCAGTACGGCGTGCGCCAGTACAAGGAGGCGATCGCATCGTTCCGCACGCTCGTGAGCGCCGCGCCCGACAACGCCAAGGCGCCCGAGGCGATGCTCGCGATCGCGAACTGCCAAGCCGAGCTGAAAGACGGCAAGGGTGCGCGCAAGACCATCGACGACCTGATCAAAATCTACCCGAAATCCGAGGCCGCGCAGGCCGGGCGCGAACGGCTCGGCTCTCTCAAGTAGCTCGTGAAGCAGGGCGCTGCTCGGGCCGGGTCGGCGTTCGCAGACCCCGCACCTAAAATGCGGCGATGCAAGAAGTCGATCTGAAGTCTCTCGCCACGCTGGTGCTCTGGTCGGCGTTCGCCCTGTCCGTGCTGTTCGGCGCGATCGCGCAGCGCACGCACTTCTGCACGATGGGCGCCGTCTCCGACATCGTCAACATGGGCGACTGGACCCGCATGCGCATGTGGGTGATGGCGATGGGTGTGGCGATGATCGGCTTCAACCTCATGGTGAGCGCGGGCTGGCTCGACGCCGGCAAGAGCGTCTACGGCGGGCCGAAGTTCATCTGGCTCTCGGCCCTCGTCGGCGGCGGCCTGTTCGGCTTCGGCATGGTGCTGGCCTCGGGCTGCGGCAGCAAGACGCTGGTGCGCATCGGCGGTGGCAACCTGAAGTCGCTGGTTGTGTTCCTGATGCTCGGCGTCTCGGCGTTCGCGACGCTGAAGGGCATCACCGCGGTCGCGCGCGTCGCGACGGTCGACACGGTCGCGCTCACCTTCGCGACCGGGCAGGACCTGCCCTCGCTGGTCGCCGCAGCCACCGGCATCGCGAAGGCGACGCTCGCGGCGCTGCTCGGCCTCGGCATCGGCGGCGCGCTGATCGTGTGGTCACTGGCAAAGGCCGAGGGCCGCTCGGGCGACAGTCTGCTCGCGGGGCTCGGCCTCGGCGCGATCATCGCGGGCGTCTGGTACGTGTCGGGCCGCTTGGGCTACGTCGCAGAAGACCCGAACACACTGCAAGAGGCGTTTGTCGCCACCAACTCCGGTCGCATGGAATCGCTCAGCTACGTCGCGCCGGTGGCGTTCACGCTCGACTGGCTGATGTTCTTCAGCGACGCATCCAAGCTGCTGACGATCGGCATCGTCAGCGTGGTCGGCGTGGTCGTCGGCTCGGCGGCGTACGCGCTGGCGACGAAGAGCTTTCGGTGGGAAGGTTTTCGCGATGCCGGCGACACTGCCAATCACCTCGTGGGCGCCGCGCTGATGGGTGTGGGCGGCGTCACGGCGCTGGGCTGCACGGTCGGGCAGGGCCTGTCGGGTTTGTCGACGCTGAGCCTGACAAGTTTCGTTGCGGTCGCTGCGATCATCGCCGGCGCGGTCGTGGCGCTGCGCTATCAGATCTGGCGCATCGAGCGGAGCGGGTGAGATGAACACGCCCCTTGCCGGCGTGTCGCCGGTCTTCGACGCGGCCGACCTCGAGCGTCGCTTCGGCGGCTTGCGTCGTTTGTACGGTGATGCCGGCTACGCGCGCATCCGCGCAGCGCGCATCGCGGTCGTCGGGCTCGGCGGCGTTGGCTCGTGGTGCGCCGAGGCGTTGGCGCGCAGCGGGGTGGCGTCGCTGACCTTGATCGATCTCGACCATGTCGCCGAATCCAACATCAACCGCCAAGTGCAGGCCGTCGGCGCGACGATCGGGCAGGCGAAGGTGCTGGCGCTGCGCGATCGGATCGAAGACATTCATCCCGGCTGCGAGGTGGTCTGCGTCGAGGAGTTCGTCGACGAAGGCAACTGGCCTGCAATGCTCTTGCAACCGGTAGACGTGGTGATCGACGCCTGCGACCAAGTGCGCGCGAAGGCGGTGATCGCGGCGTGGGCGCTGAGTACGAAGAGTGCGCTCGTGATCGCCGGCGCGGCGGGTGGCAAACGGCGGCCGCACGAGGTCGAAGTCGAAGACCTCGGACTCGTCACACACGATCCGCTGCTGGCGTCGCTGCGCAACCGGCTGCGCAAGCTTCACGGTGCGGCGCGCTCGGGCAAGATCGGCGTGCGCTGCGTGTTCTCGCGCGAGGCAGTGGCCGCGCCGGATGCGTCCTGCAGTGTCGATGGCGGGACGACCCGTACAGCCATCGACAGCACGCTGAACTGCCGCGGGTACGGCTCCAGCGTCGGCGTGACGGCAACGTTCGGGATGGTCGCCGCAAGTCTCGCGCTAGAATTTGTTGCGGCGCAGAAATGATCCGGCGGGAAAGCCAGTTATAATCAAAGGCTTCGCGGGTTGTTAGCTCAGTTGGTAGAGCAGTAGACTTTTAATCTATTGGTCGTGGGTTCGAGCCCCGCACAACCCACCAAGTGACACAGCGCAAGCGGTACCGAATTTCAAGAATGTGGGGCTCTTAGCTCAGTTGGTAGAGCAGCGGACTCTTAATCCGTAGGTCGAGTGTTCGAGTCACTCAGGGCCCACCAGTAATGACAACGGCTTAGGCGAACTGCCTAGGCCGTTTGTCTTTATGGCGTAGCCGCTTCGTAGCCGCCGAACGCGTCAATTCGATTCGCCGCCGACTGCAAGGCTTCTGGTGCCAGGTGCGCGTACCGCTCGACCATCGCGCCAGTTTTCCAGCCCCCGAGCCGTTGAAGCTCGTGCGTTGGCGTTCCGGCCTGGCGGTGCCAGGTTGCGAAGGTATGCCGCAAGTCGTGCCACTTAAAGTCCTCG